>JAFGIC010000065.1 GCA_016929815.1 Deltaproteobacteria bacterium | reverse complement strand
TCCAACTACAATGCCTCCAGAGGCAGGCGCCTTATTCAGCCCGGTATAGCTATAGGACGTGCTGAATTCAGGATAAAAACCTGACTTTGCCTCCTGCTCTGCATACTCGCTTTCCAGCACCTTCTCTTCCTTGCCTTTTACCGACCAGTTGTTTTCCAGCGCGATCTTAATGCTTTCATCTATTGTATATGTCTTGACTCCTTCTTCGTCTGCAAGAACTGCCTGAGATGATACGATCCCTATTAATATAAGGAGTTTTATTGTAGCAATTAACCTCCTGTTCTTTAACATTTTACGCCTCCATTTTTTTGCAATGCTTTATAAATCTTATCTGACAGTTGTGGATCTTTTATTAACATCTTCAATGCCCCATCCACTGCTGCGAGAATTCCTTGGATTTCCTCTTCTCTTTGAAAGAAAAGGTTAGAATTAAGGGAAGTTGGTTTTTCATGCCTCTTCGAGGAGCTCCTTCTTCGACTTTATCTTCTTATCCCTTGTGACCAGCTTGAAGAATAGAGGCACAAAGAATACAGCTATAAATGTCGCTGAAAGCATACCGCCCACTATCCCTGTTCCTATGGAGTGGCGGGCTGCGGAGCCTGCGCCTGTAGCTACTGCAAGGGGCAGTGTCCCCAGGATAAAGGCGATTGATGTCATGAGAATAGGACGGAGCCTGAGCCTTGCCGCCTCAATCGCAGCATCAAAAACGGACATCCCTTCCTTATGTTTTAATGATGCAAATTCCACGATCAGGATTGCGTTCTTGGCGGACAATCCGATAAGGACGAGGAGGCTTATCTGGAAGTAAATATCATTTGTGAGCCCCCTCAGCCACAGGGTCAGCATGGCCCCGAAGAGCCCGAAGGGTACAACCATAATGACGGAGAAAGGTAAAGACCACTTCTCATAAAGGGCTGCAAGGATAAGGAATACCATGACTATCCCGAAGGCAAAAGCTACAGTAGATGTACTTCCGGCCCTTTTTTCCTGGTATGACATCCCACTCCATTCATAACCGTAGTCGGAAGGCAGCACCTCCTTTGCAACCTCCACCATGGCCTCCATG
Source organism: Deltaproteobacteria bacterium (assembly GCA_016929815.1). Lineage (GTDB taxonomy): Bacteria > Desulfobacterota > DSM-4660 > Desulfatiglandales > HGW-15 > JAFGIC01. The sequence goes on along the minus strand of JAFGIC010000065.1, from coordinate 4,492 downwards.
GCCTCTCCGGAACTGTAGCCTGAAGCCGCAGTCCCTGTTACATAAGCCGATGGGAAGAGATTGAACCGGGTTATCTGTTCAGGGCCGGTAATATACTGAACAGTCACAAGACTACTCAGGGGTATCATGCCATTGGTTGTATTGGATCGGACATAGATCTTTCCTATATCGCCAGGCTCTGATCTGTATTCATCCTCCGCCTGTATCTGCACCTTGAATGTCCTCCCTGACCTATTGAAGTCATTGACATAAAGGGCTCCGAAGGTGCTCTGCATGGCATCGAAGATATCGCCTACTTCAACCCCGTAGGCCATAGCCTTTTCCCTGTCCACATCCATGAAAAGCTGCGGCACGTCGGCTCGGTATGTTGTCGAGACGGTGGAAAGCTCGGATCTCTTGGACGCAGCGGCGGCCAGTTTTTGAGATACCTCTGCCAGTTCCTTTGCATCTCCATCGCCCCGGTTTTGGACATAGAGATCAAACCCGCCTGTCATGCCCAACCCTATTATTCCAGAAGGACTGAATGCTATTATTTTACCCTCCTTGAAGGCGGAGGACTCCATCATAAAACGCATGATCTGCTTATCTAAAGCGGCATCAGCCGATTTTCGTTCATCCCATGGCTTCAACTCAAACATTGCCGTTGCACCATAGGTACTTTGTCCGCCCGCAAGCATATCCATCCCGTTTATGGTCATTGATGATTTTATCAGGGGATTTTTCAATGCCTGTACTACGACCTTGTCAGAAAGGTCGATTGTTCGGTCAAGGGAGGCGGCATCGGGCAGGGTGATGGAGCCAATGAACATTCCCTGGTCTTCTGCGGGGATGAAGCTTGTCGGTATTGATTGAAACAACTTATAGGTGACGCAAATCATTATCACGATGATGAGAAGAGAGAGGATCGCCCGCTTCATGGCAAAGGCGACGCCCGCCGTATAACGCTTCCTGACCCACTCAAATCCTGCGTTGAAGATCCTGAAGAAACCGTGATGCATCTTATGAGACGGTTTGAGCAGTATAGCACATAGAGCCGGGGAGAGTGTCAGCGCCACAAACCCGGAGATTGCAACCGATATGGCGATGGTGATGGCGAACTGTTTATATAATACACCTGTCATACCTCCAAGAAATCCGACTGGTACAAAAACCGCACAAAGTACTAGAACTATAGCTATAACCGGCCCCGAGACCTCATCCATTGCCTTTTTTGCCGCATCTTTCGGATGAAGCCCTTCTTCGGACATAATGCGTTCGGTATTTTCAAGAACCACGATGGCGTCATCCACGACAATTCCTATGGCGAGGATCAGGCCCAGAAGCGTCAGGGTATTAATGGAAAATCCCAGGAGATACATCCCTGCAAAGGCCCCGATCAATGAAACAGGGACCGCCAGGCAGGGGATAAGGGTCGCCCGCCAATTCTGGAGGAACACATAAACGACCAGAAATACAAGGAGCATCGCTATAAGAAGGGTCTTTATAACCTCCTTGATGGATTCCCGGACATAGGTCGTATTATCCACTGAGATGCTGTATTTGATGCCCTCCGGGAAACTTTCAGACAATTCTTCCATGGTGGTTTTTACCGCAGTTGCAACATCAAGGGCATTGGCGCCCGGCTGTTGATAGATGCCGATGCCAACCGCAGTCTTCCCGTTATGTTTGGAGACCATGTCATAACTCGACGATCCAAGTTCAACTGTGGCGATATCCTTTAGGCGCAGAATCGATCCATCAGGATTGGCCTTGACGATGATATTCTCAAACTCGCTTACCTCGGTCAGCCTGCCCTTGGTTGTGACGGTGTAGGTAAACTGCGTGGCCTTTTTATTCGGCCTTTGTCCAACTTTGCCTGCTGTGAACTGGGCGTTCTGTTTCTCAAGAACCTTAGAGATGTCCGTAGTAGTAAGATTAAATTCCTTTAAACGATCCGGTTTTATCCAAATTCTCATTGAATAGTCCCCTCCACCCATTACATCAGCATTGCCGACGCCGTTAATGCGTTTCAAGGCATCAATAATATTTATGGTGGCATAGTTGTTGAGATCAAGTTGCTCATAACTGTCATCAGGTGATGTAAGTGCCAGGATCATAAGCATCGTACTAGCACTCTTACGCACGCTTAAACCTTGGTTCTTCACCTCCTGGGGCATCTTGGCCAGTACCTGCTGTACCCTGTTGTTCACATTTATGGTCGCCTGGTCCGGGTCTGTCCCAGTCTCAAAAGTTACGGTAAAGGAGACTGAACCGCTGCTGGAACTTGAGGAGGACATATAAAGCATATTTTCCACCCCATTGATTTCATCTTCGATCGGCGCTGCAACAGTCTGTTGTAACACTTCAGCCGATGCCCCTGGATAGGTAGCTGAAATCGTTACCGTGGGCGGCGCTATGTCGGGATACTGTGCTACGGACAGATTAAATAGAGCTGCAATCCCCGCAAGAGTTATTATAATGGATAAGACTGTGGCAAATATGGGCCTGTCTATAAAAAATCGTGATATCATGGCATGCCTCGCTATTATTGATTGGAGGCTGCATGGGCCTCGGATACTGCTGTCGTACCTGATACTGTCGAAGCTTTGGAAATAGGCACTGTCTTCACATGTATCCCGGACTGTATCTTGAGTGTCCCTTCAACTACCACGATATCTCCTTCCACTAGACCGCTTTCAATAATCCAGTTATCCCCGTTCCAGTCTCCCACCTCAATCATCCGCTGTTCTGCCTTGCCTTCATTGTTTACTATATAAACGTAATGCCCGGCCTGACTCTGTTGCACAGCTCTCTGGGGCACTAGAATCGTATTGGGTCGTATGGCGCCTTTCAAGGTTGCCCGGACAAACTGATTCGGTATCAGAATAGAATCCGGATTGGCAAACTCTGCCCTATACTGTATCGTGCCTGTTTGGGCCTCGATCATCGAATCCATGTAATTCAATTCCCCAATTCTAGGATAAATGCTGCCGTCAGAAAGTGTAAGTTCTACATTGAATTTACCTTCATCAGGAACCAATATCGCCTTTGCATCAATTTTCTTTCGCATTGTCAAATATTCTGTATCTGATGTGCTATAATTGACATAAATGGGATCTATCTGATGAATCTTTGCAAGAAGGCTGTCTGAACCTGCAGTTACGATACTGCCTTCATCTTTCAACGCTTTGCCGGTAATGCCTGAGATCGGGGCAGTGATTTTCGTATAATTGAGATTGATCTCAGCCTGTTGAAGTGCTGCTACAGCCTGTTCAAGGGTGGCCTGGGCCAGCTCTTTGGTAGAAACCGCGTCATCATATTTCTGCTGTGAAACAGCCTTTTCAGCCAGGAGCGGTCTAAGTCTTTCAATATCCCTATCCGCTTTGTCGGCTGAGGCCTGCTGTTGCATGACATTTGCCTTTGCCTGATTGACTGCTGTCTGGAAGGGTGCAGGGTCTATCTGAAACAGAAGATTGCCCTTTTTAACGATATTCCCTTCGGTATAGAACCGCTTTAGAAGAGTGCCTGTAACCTGAGTTCTTACCTCCACTTCTCTGTAACTTTCTGTTTTGCCTGTCGTCTCAAGAGTGACGGGCATATCTTCCGGTTTTACAGTGATTGCAGAGACCTCTGTCGCCATCTGACCGGACACGCTCATTTGCCCGGATCCACCCGACTGTTCAGATATCTCTGACTTATCTCCTTTCTTGTTCTCATTCTTGCCGCATCCTAAAAAAGTTAGGAATATAATGATAATTAATATATAGACGATCCCATGGCGATAGGCCGTAAAATGGTTTAATTCGGTTGCTTTCATACAAAAAGTCCTCCAAAGTTTTTCTATTTCTTCTGACAAAAGGAATTAATCCCGTTGAAAATGAATTGAATGAAATAATCAGTGAGTTTTTCTATATCCGTATTAGATATATTTAAGCTTGGAGTGGGTATCGGGGGAGATTCCTGCTTTACCCTCAGATGCAACATTGGCATAAAGCACAGACTCAAGATGCTGTTAAAACAAAAATCCACAAGTTCGTCGCTGGCGCCTTCCCCTAAATATTCCCTAATTAATTCTTTAAAGGCATTATCAATAGGTTCTATTGTCTTTGAAAAAACATCAAAAAGAAGGCCTGTCGGATTGGATACTTCCTTATGCACTATTTCAAAATCATAGTCTTCAGGGTCAACAATGCGTTCTAAAATTGATATAATCCTGCCCCGGATCCTTTTCTCTGGCGGATCTGTGGGGAGCGCATTACCATTTGGGGGATGTTTTTTCATAGATTTCTCAAACGTATATTTCCAAGTCTCAATATAGAGATTTTCTTTGCTCCCGAAATGGTAATTGATGGATGCTACATTGGTATCGGCCTTATGGCATATTTCTTCAAAAGTGGCATTCCAGAAACCTTTTTTTGCAAAGATCTCGCTGGCTGCCATTAGCAGGCTTAAACGTGTCCTGAGTGTATCGGTTCTTAGTTTTTTCAATTGAATCACCATTTTGATCTGAGTT
>JAFGIC010000064.1 GCA_016929815.1 Deltaproteobacteria bacterium | reverse complement strand
CATGCAGGAAGGCGCCCGAGGCTCCATGCCTGAAGGCGGAATGCCCGGCGGAATGCAGGAAGGAGGTCGTGGGTCAATGCCAGAGGGCGGTATGCAGGGCGGCGGCATGCCGATGGGTATGCCAGGTGGGGGCAGCAGTGAGGTTTCCGCCACCTTCAGTAACATGACGCTTAACGGCGATATGGTTACCTCCATGACAGGTGAGAGTAATGTGATCATAAATCTTGAGAATGCAACCATTACCGGTGCGATTACAACAGCCACAGCTGTTCCGGTGGGTGAGCCTTCATATGAAAAGTATTACCTGATCGGAGAAGTAACCAACACCTATTGCGCAACCGATGACAAATACGGAATAAAGGCATCCCTTGATAAGACTTCCAAATGGATCGTCGATGAGACATCCTACCTTACCGGACTTACCATGGCCGATGGCGCTGTTATTGCCGCTCCGGAGGGATCCAGTGTAACAATGACGGTTGACGGCGTTAATAAACCGATCAAGGCAGGTGAGTACATCGGTAAAATCGTTCTAACAATTATCAAATCCTGATAACCCGAAACAGCCATTTATAATTTCAATAAGGAGGGACATTAATCATGAAAGAAAGACGCATAAAAACATTGATCGCCCTATGCTCCGCAATAATGATTATAATGATTTTTACGGCATGCGGGGGCAAGGATACCAGTCAAAGTCTGACAATCAATGGTTCAGCCGTGGAAGAGCCTGTTCGTGAACACTTTGATATGGCAGAGATGATGGCTGCCATGTTCGGGGCAGGCGGCATGCCCGGTGGCGCACCCGGCGCTGCCGGCGGCGCCCCTGCGGTTGTTGATGGTGCTCCAGGGGAATCAGCGCCCGGCAATGCGGCTGCCGGAGGTCCGGGAGGCATGGCAGGCGGTACTGGTGGAATGGCAGGCGGCCCTCCCGGGATGGGAAGCGATGAAAATTCAATCCCGGCAGTCTATGTGGACAACGGTAAGTATTCGGCATCGAAATCCAAAAAAGATGTCGTAACCGCAGGAGAAATCAAGGACAATTATGCGTCCGGTCTCAAGGTTGACGCGGAAGGCGGTGGAATCGGCGGCGTTTATGTAAAAGGAACCGGTTCCGAATTTACCCTTTCTAATTCAGATATCACCGTATCAGGAGACAGCACTGGGGTGGAAGGCGGCATGAATACCGGCGCCACCTCTACAGATTACGGGACACTTATCCTCAGGAATGTCAACATTACCACGGATGGAAAATCAAGATGCGCTACTTCCGCCACAAAATACAGCACCCTTAAAGTATATAATTCAACGCTTACATCCTACGGCGGGAGCGAGGACGCCACAGCGGAGACTGCGCAGTCATCCGGGAGGCGGGTCAACAACTACTCACGGACACATTGTTCCATGAGCAATTCATACGCCTATTTCTATTACAGCACCATTATCGCAAACGGCTGGGGGGCCCTTTCCACCGACGGCGCCGAGGGTTTTGTCTATCTGGAGGCAAACAACTGCAAGATACAGAATACAAAGACCGGCTATGGGACCTATGCAGACGGCTCCTGTCATGATGTCTTCAATAATTGCGAATTTGATGTCGCCGCTACGGGCGCTGTCATTGCCGGAGAGGCCGATGCCACATTCAGGAACACAAATGTAAAAAGCGGGGAAAACTTCGTAATGATCCACTGCGTCATGGGATCCTACAAAGAGGTCAGCACACTGAATGTCACGGGCGGCGAGATTATTTGCAAGGATGTCGGTGTTCTAGTGAAGAGCCAGAATGCAATACTGAATTTTAACGGCGTAAAAATGACCTCCGAGAGCGGGTTGCTGGTAAAATCCGTGGTGAACGATGATACCAATGCCACTAAGACCGAGGGCAAGAAGGTTTACGGGATACACACGATCTTCAGGGACATGGAGGTCAGCGGGGACATTGTCGATGAAGATACCGACAGAGACATGTATGTATATCTTGAGTCCACAACTACCCTTAAGGGCGCCATCAAAGACGCATATATTAAAATCGATTCCTCCAGCAGATGGATTGCAACCGCCGATTCAAATGTGACAATAACCGGCGATTTCAGCATAAATCAGATAGATGCGCCTGCAGGAGTTACAATCAATGCCCTCGCGGGACAAAGCGGGACATTCAAACTTGCCGGCGGAGGCACCCTGATACTGAAAAATTCATAAAAAGGCCGGGCTTTTGGTAATGGTAAAAATGAAGGGAGAATAAATGCTTAAAGCAGCATTAATCCTCCCTTCTCTATTTTAATCTAATGAATATACATCAATTATCTTACAACAAGCGGCGCCTTCCCGGCGTATCTCCTGAGCCAGTTGATGGACCGGAGCACCGTCGGACGCCTTACTATCCATCTTTCGGCCCTGTATTTGCCGGGAATGTCAATTAAAACGATCCCTATAAGGATCGTGAGCATCCCCTGGCCCGGTATCGCCAGCATTATTATTCCGGCTGCAATCAAAAGGTACCCGATCACATTCTTTATCATAAGAAGAATCGCTCTTACAACCGGATGTTGATCAGCCCACAGCTTGGCAGTTCTCCTCTTGTGTAAAAAATAATGTGACGGGATACGTGTGACCAGCCACGGAACGGCTGTCAGGGTCGATACAAAGGTTATTATTGACAGGCCGGTCATCCATAATATTAATATCTCATGCCCTTTCATCCATTCGATCATACAGGTCCCCTCAAGGCTGCCGCACATCTGTTTTAACGTGATCAGGGTCTGCATAGACAATATACCGGACAAATTTAGACCCGTATTTTACGAGGGCCTGCTCCTGTAATTCCCCTGCCCTTATTTCAAACTCATCATTTGCTTCCCTCGAAGATATTGTCTGGGCCTCCCACCTGAAATAATCAACAAGTTGATCCCAGTTTACTTTTCCGAGCTTACACTCACCGGAGCTGCCTTTTATGCCCCCGAAGGCGCATGCATATGGCTCAACCAGCTTCTGCCTCAAGGGCTGCTCTATCCCGATCTGCCGGAATATCTCTTCAATCATGCCCTTTACCGTCTCAGGCCATTCTGTCTCCCCAAGAGGGATCAGGTTTTCGGGCATATTATAAAACAACTTGCGTCCGTCATTAAAGCAGACATGATACATTAAATGTTTCGGAACCTCTATCCCGTCGATATGTAAAAACATCATATTTCCTTATTATTCTTTTTGTTGATCCTCAGGATAAAAACTAATATAGTGTTCATCCGAAAACACCAATTTTCGGATTCACGCTGTCAGTCCCGCCAAGGCGGGATCAGCAAAAACTTATTAAATGATTTAGCTGAATGCTAATCGCTGAACGCTGAAAGCTCCATCCATAAATGTCTTCTTTATGGATGGACACTAATATAACAATATCATGAAAAAGAAATCAATAATAGCCTTTAGAATCGTGCATGTTATTGCCTTGGCGTATTTTTTCATCGGGAATCTGTTCCCTTTGCGTTTATGGGTCTATCTAGGCAAGCTAATGGGCCGGCTGCTTTATTTTTCCGATTCCGGACATCGCAGGATAGCCCTCAGCAACCTGCGTTTCGCGCTTGGCCCTGAAAGGGCCGACAAGGAACTGCGGACAATAGCCCGCAGATCTTTTGAAGAATTCGGGATGATAGCACATGAATGGGCGAGGCTCAAATATATTAAAAAGGATAGCCTCCTGAAACTTATTGATGTGGAAGGCCTGGAGAATATCCGTGCTGCCAGGGAAAAAAATAAAGCTGTAATCCTCTTCGGCGCCCATTTCGGAAACTGGGAATATGCCCATCTTTTTTACGCGAGCACAATCAACCGGATAAATTTCATCGTGCGTGCTATAGACAATCCCTTCCTGGAGCCCATAAGGGTTAAATACAACGCTTCCTTTGGCGTTAATATCCTTTACAAGCAGAACGGCCTGCGCCCCGCTATAAGAAATCTTAAAAACGGGGAAGACCTTGTTATATTCGTGGACCAGAAGGTAACCATGTCCGAAGGGATCATGGTCCGTTTCTTCAACAAGGATACCGCGACTATCCCGGTTGTTTCCGCCCTCTCACTGAAATATAACGCCCCGATTGTGCCCATGTTCATAATCAGATGCAAGGACCGCACCCGTCACAAGATAATATTTCTCCCGGAACTCAAACTCAACCGGGATCTTGAGAACCAGGATCAGATTATCGCGGATGGGACACAGCAGCAGAACGATATCATTGAATCCATGATAAGGCAGCACCCCCAACAATGGCTGTGGCTCCACCGGAAGTGGAGCCGCCATTATCCTGAAATTTACAAATAAGGAACATATCCAAATTAGCTG
>JAFGIC010000063.1 GCA_016929815.1 Deltaproteobacteria bacterium | reverse complement strand
TCTTTTTCTTATCCATTATCCCTGCGGTAATGTCTTAGTATGTTTTCTCCCTTTTTATATTAAGGCCTGAAATAATATCACTGGAAGATCTTATCTTCAATCCCTGACAGATGCAAGCCCTTTGACGACAGCAAGCTAAAACATGGTAAAATACGGATTCATTAATAATATCATAAAATGGTTGAAGGATCGGGCGTTTTGCAATATCCTTCTGTCTAATGGAGGTTAGTTATGAAGAAGAACATTGGAATCCTTGATCGTATTATCAGGATAATATTTGCCGTCCTTATACTGGAGCTCTTCCGAACAGGCAGGGTATTGAACGGGGTTCTAGCCCTTTTCCTTGGCGTGCTGGCACTCTTATTAATAATCACCGGCCTTATAGCCTATTGTCCGCTTTATTCCCTTTTCAATATATTAACAAACGGAAAAGCGGCGCCAGGAGAAAAAAGATGAGTAGCTTCTTCAGGATATCGGCTGCGGCATTCATCTCACTGCTGCTTATTCCGGCACTGGCCATGGCAGAGGCATTCACTGTCACACATGTTGACGACGGGGATACCTTAATATGCGAGAACCGTGATATCACCATAAGGGTAAGGCTGGTGGCCATCAATGCGCCCGAGCTTTCATACAGCAAAAAGCAAAGCGCCCAGCCCTTCAGCCAGGAGGCAAAGAATGTGCTTGAAAAACTGGTCCTCAACAAGGTGGTTGATATAAAGGGTTACGGGCTTGACGATTACAATCGTGTTCTAGCGGTCGTCAACTCGGACGGTAAGAACATCAATCTTGAAATGATAAAGCAGGGCATGGCCGAGGTATATAAAGGCTCCCCTCCAAAGGGTTTTAATACCGGGGTATATAAAAAGGCAGAAAAAGAGGCAAAAAATTCATTGAGGGGAATATGGTCGCAGGGAAACAAATACATAAGCCCCAGTCAATGGCGCAAAAAACAGGCACAGGATTGATAGAATGATCAAAAAGATCATCTCAGGCGGACAGACAGGCGCCGACCAGGCAGCACTGGACACTGCCATAAAATGGAACATATCCCACGGCGGCTGGGTCCCAAGGGGGCGCCTTACAGAGGCAGGAAGGCTCCCCGACAAATATGACATGCAGGAGATGCCGACAAGCAGCTATTCCGCGCGGACCGAGCAGAATGTTATTGATTCGGAGGGGACACTTATAATATCTCATGGCCCCTTGACTGACGGTTCAAAACACACAAAAGAGATGGCCATCAAACATGAAAAGCCCTTTATCCACATAAATCTTAATAATGAGGCCGATTCATCCAGGGCAGCGGAACATGCGCATGAATGGATCACAAAATCTAAAATCGAAATGCTCAATGTCGCGGGCCCGAGGTCCAGCAATGACCCGTCCATATACCAGGCTGTAATGCATATCCTGACAATCATAATTGTAATGGATTTTATTGAGATAAAGACGTCACCTTCGCAAACGAAACTGCCCTTAAGGCCTTTAAGCCTTGACAAGGCAGTAAACATGATAAGTTCCAGAATGTCCTTAAGAGAAAGATGCTACATTGCCAATATGGTAAAGGCAGAGCTTATCTATCTGGATATAACCCTGGGAGACTATATCCGCAAGACCTTTGGAATGAATTCAGGACATGAGGACCTGTTGCAGGAATGCAGGGAGATCCTCGGCAGAAATGATATCACGGATAATGACGCTGTAAATGTCATCATAACGGAGCTGTGGAAAAGGCTGCGTGAAACCCATGCCATGAGGATTGTCAAGTGATGTTCAACCTAATAAAACAACCCCCACCAAAGTGATTGCCTTGATGGGGGTTATTCGAATAATGCCAGCGTCTGAAGATTAATTCTTCTCTGCTGTCCATTCATTAGACATGGCTTGTCTGCCCTGGCCACCAGCTTGTCCACCAGGAGCAACTTGCCCGCCTGCCTGCCCGGCTTGAGCTCCTGCAGGAGCCTGACCGCTTTGGCCCATACCTTGAGCTGCACCCTGTCCAGCACCTGCAGGCGCACCTTGTCCACCTGCAGCTTGACCTTGAGCACCACCAGCAGGGCCACCTGCTGCTGCACCACCACGGCCGGCGCCTTCCGGCATCTTGACCTCCCTGGTACCAGCCATCTTGTTTCCTGTTACAGTTCCTTTGAGATCAAATCCTATTTTCATCTCGCCAGTCGCAGTCAGGTTCATGGTTATGTCATTTCCCTTTAGCGTCCCTGTTCCAGCCATATCGCCCAATGTCGGGTGTTTAGCTGTAACTGTTAGATTTCCCCCGGCCGCTTTAATCACGATAGGGATTGACTCCTCTCCCTGTCGCCCTGACCACTTCAGTGTCCAGTCTCCGGAAACATCGGCTGCCCACGCAGATGATGTGAAAATAAATGCAAATAATGTGGCAATAAGTGATAATTTACGCATAATATCCTCCCTTTTGTTAAATTGTTAATCATCCATACACTAACGTCTTTAAATGCCTTCCCGGCTTCATATCCGGGGTTCTTTTTACCTTTATCTAAACCTGTCGGCCTTTTACAGGCCTTCAGGTTAAACAAATAGTATAGTCGCTTAATCCTGGAAAAAGTTACATGTAATATTATTAAAATCTTCATTAATCAGTTTTGATATCTTCAGGAAATATATCGTCCCAACGCCCTGATCTCGTCGATAGCCGAGGAGACTATGTGGTCCAGCATCTCGCTGACAGGTCTTATATCCCGAATCATACATGCGACTTGTCCCATCATAAGAGAACCCCAATCAGTGTCGCCTTTCACCGCAGCCTCTTTTAGCGAGCCGATGGTGAAAGAGTCGATCTCTTCCCGGGATCTCCCCTCTCTTTCCATACCCAGGACCTTTTCAGACAGTGAGTTTTTTCGCACCCTGAACTGGAGACCGGTTGTGCGGCCTGTTACAACAGTATCGGTATCAATGGCATCAAGAATGGCCTGTTTGTAGCGCTCGTGAACCGTGGCTTCCCGGGTGGCGAGAAATCCTGTTCCCATCTGGATGCCTTCGGCGCCAAGGGCAAGGGCTGCGGCAAGTCCTTTCCCATCACATATACCGCCGGCAGCTACCACCGGGAGATCGGTCTCGTTTACTACCTCCCTTACCAGAACAAGGGTAGAAATTTCAGCCCTGCTGATGTTACCGCCTCCTTCAGCGCCCATGGCAATGATCCCGTCCACGCCTGATTGGTTGCATCGTCTTACCATATCGACTGAAAAGGCAACTTGAAAGAGCTTGATTCCCTGGCGTTTGATTTTTTCTGCATAAAGCAGGGGATCGCCGGCAGAGGAGACAATGACCGGGACCTGTTCTCCCACTGCGATCTCCACGGCCCTGCGGGCTGTCGGGAGTCTTAAGGGGATATTGATCGCAAACGGCATCTCAGTAACCTCGCGGATCTTTTTGATGCCTTCGATCAGTTCTTGTGGTTCCATAGTTGCCGCCGCAATCGTGCCAAGGCCACCTGCCTCGCAAACAGCCGCGGCCATCTGCCAACCTGTAATCCAGGCCATGCCGCCCTGGAGGATGGGATAGCGGATTCCCAGTATTTCAGTAATTCTCGTCTTAAGCATGATAAATCTCCAATGAATTAAAACAGGGCCTTTCTATTATTCTGTCAATAATTGAGGGCATAATTTTATGTCCCTGAGCATAAAAATTATTTTGAAAGTTCCTCGACCAGGATTGCACGCATAATCATAGATTCAACTTCTTCATTTGCGTTTATATGAAGTATATCAGTATGTCGATTTTGATTTTTAAATACACGAAATATTTCATCAGCAAAAGCTTGCCCAATATGATTCACACCTTTAAAATCAAAAATGACTGTTTTAAATCTGTCTAATCTTGCTAATAAGCGTTTAGCTTGTGAACGTGATACAAGTGTTTCTTCTCCATATTGCGCTAACCTCACAGGTACTATGGTTTTATTAAAACCATAATCATCTTTTTTTGAAGCATATTCTTCAAAAATTTTTTTAATTGATTTTGATGTATTGTTTCGTAGTGTCATAAAAACGCCAGTACCATTTTTATAAACTTCTTTTTCTAAAATCCAATCATTGTCATCCTCAAGGTTATGAGAATAAGAAGTACCATTAGAAAAAATATAGAAATCATCCATCAAGCGAGAAGAAAAAAATATGCCTTCCCCTGTATGATTATCGGGATCAGTTGTCAGTTTCCCTTTTTGCAATTCTAGAATGGCATGTCTTTCATCAAGCAAATTTAATTCTCTTTGAATTTTTTTAAAAATTCCTTCTCCGTTATCATAAATCATGATTTCACTATTAATTGCTGTTTTTCTTAAAGTAATGACAACATTCGTTCCTGATGAATGATCAATTGCGTTATTTAAAATTTCAGTAAAACAATAATGCCAAATTTCTCTCATATTGTCAGGATATTGAATTATGAATGGTAAAACATCCTCTCTCCATACTACATCCTCTTGTAAACCTTTG
>JAFGIC010000542.1 GCA_016929815.1 Deltaproteobacteria bacterium | reverse complement strand
TGGCAGGTTGTACAATTCCCTGAAAGGGGATAATGGCTGTTTCGTTCTGAATGTTCATATCTCAATGACCGGCTGTTTTTCGGCTATTTTTAACACATCCTGGAAATAAGTTCAACAGCAAAAATCTATAACGTCATCCGAAGTTCATCGGATGGCAGTGACTGTATTCAGAATTCGCCAGGATAACCTGTTTGGCATTCCTTGATCCGGATCCGATTACGATAGGCCCCATAAGATTAACTGTCGCCTTTTCAGCATGGCCCCTTGGAATAGTAACAAGGGAATAGATGATTATCTCCTCGTCATTTTCCGCCTTCATGAGTGTCTCTTCCTCCGGAGAAAGATTTTGCAGATAGTCATCCTTTAACAGGAAGGGATTAATCATTACAAATGCTAGATCGGGGATTTCCATGGATTGAAGCCACATAAAAGGGGAACCGGGCTTGTGTTCCAGGATGATAAAATCCCTTTTATCGCTGAAACCGGGCAAACCGTCCTTAAAATGGATTGCCCTGCCTTCATCGACCTCTATCTCTCCGAACCTTATAGTCTTGATGATCTTCATGTCTCTCCTGATCTATTTATCGTCGCCGGTCTCAAGTTTCACGGCGAGATTATCCAAATCTATCGGCGTTTCCGCTGCCCTGATGTTTTCATTCATTATACTGTTAAAGATCTCAGTCCTGTTTACAGGGATATCCTTGGGCGCGCTGATACCCAGCTTGACCTGACTTCCCTTGACATCAAGGACCGAAACGGTAATATGATTTCCGATTGTGATGCTTTCTCGAACCTTCCTGGTTAATATTAACACCGGCACCCTCCATGGCTCCTGAAATTTAATCGTTCACCCTATACCTGACTCATACGGATCAACGCTGTCTCGTATTAAGTAATTAAAGAATTATTCAATATAATCGACCAGGCTCAGCTGCATTACCTTTGAGGCCGAGGTCAGCGCGGCATTATAGGCCAATTGCATTGCATTAAGCTCTATAGTCGCTTCTGCAAGATCTGCGTCTTCAATCTGGGATTTCCGATCCGTGTATGTCAGTTTCAGGTCGGCAATTATATTTTCCTTTACTTCCATCCTGACGGTCTTGCCGCCTATACCCGATATCTCCGCGTTGATCTTTGTCATATGTCCGTCCAGGTTTCCCATGGCATCCTGAATCCCGCTTATATCGTTCGCTTCAAGATATCCCTTAAGATCTACTAATGTCTTGAAAATATTGCTTTCATCCCACCCCTCGCCGAATATCTCCGATCCTACCCTGCCGACGGCAATGTTTGAACCGCTGCCGATCTTTATGGAAAAATCCGTGGTATTGCCGTTATAATCCACCTCGCCGGTTGTTTCGTTCAATTGAAAAGGCGCGGAATCGGTATTGGTACCCGCAAATAGATATCTGCCTCCCGACTGTGAATTGGCAAGGGAAATTATCTCATCAAGGTATTCATCAACAACTACTGCCGCATTAGCCCTCTCGGATGCACCCGTATTTGCGCTTGACATCTGCACGGTCAGGACCTTTACATCAGTCAGGATGTCGTTTACCTGTGTCAGGGCGGATTCCGATGCTGTCAGCCATGTTTTTCCCATTGAGACGTTTCTTCCCAGCTGTTCGACATTGGAGATTGAAGATCTCAGATCCAGCACCGAGACCAATCCAACCGGATCATCGGAGAGCTTATTTATCCTCTTGGACGTGCTGACCACCTCCTGGGCGTTATACATATCCGAATAGGTGGACTGCAGACTGTTATTGATCCTGTCATAAATTGTTTTACTTGAAATTCTCATATCTCCTCCTACCTGACCGCAAGCAGGGTATCCAGCATCTCATCCGCGGTGGTGATCAGCTTTGCCGCCGCAGTGTATGCCTGCTGAAATTTTATCAGGTTGGTCATTTCTTCATCAAGTGAGACCGCCGATATATTATCCCTTGCCGTTGTCAGTTCGGTTTGTATAGTCTCCTTGTATTCCTTTGTCCGCTGAAGACTTTGGCTCTTGATGCCTATTGAGCTCACAAGCATGTGCAGGTATTCATCGAGAGTGTTGTTTGTTATATCCTCCGATGCAGCTCCTTCATCACCGTATGTCCACTGTCTTATGGTTACATCACTGTATTGAAGCTCAGTTATTGCCAGGGCGTTTGTGTTGTCTCCTTCTGCAAACTCTCCGTCTGCATCTATCCTTGCCGCGGCTATATTATTTTTATCATTTATAACACTGTCGTTCACTGCAATGCCCCTGGAATCCGAGCCCTGGAAAAAGGTGTTGACGCCCAAGGCGGCCAGGATATTGCTGGTGTCGTTGGAAAATGCAAAGGTATATCCGGAATAGGCGCCGTCGATTTCAATATTCAATCTGTCGTCGGATGCTGAGGCATTGAATGCGTCATCGAGGCCTATCACCAGGTCATTAATCTCTGTTGCAAGATCGCTCATTGTCATAACGTCTGCATCAACCGTTATGTCCGCCGATCCTACCGCGTTTCCGTCCGCGTCATAGAGCCACAGGGTAAATGCGCCGTCGGCAATCTTGTCATAATAATCAAGACCGGACGCCTCTGTTCCCAGCGCCGCGCCGGGATCTGAAACGGAGTAAGTCCCGGTTAAAGAGGAGATACCTTCAAGCCCGATGCCCTGAGAATGTATGCTGTTTACCTCCCATATCAGGGCCCCGGCCAGTTCATTAAGATTTGCGATGACCTCCGGGATAATATTGTCCCTCATGTCGAGCCATCCGCCTATCTTTCCGCTTTCAATGCTGTCGGTAATATCTATGCGGGCGGAGGGAGAGCTCTCCAGAATTATACCGCCTCCTTCCAGGGTAAGGGGGTATGTGTCGCCCCTGCTCACGAGGGTATAGCCCTTGCCCGTGGTGACCACGAGGTTTCCGTCATCATATTCATATGTATTCACCTCCAGATACTGCGAAAGCTCCGTGACGAGGCTGTTTCTCTGGTCCCGCAGGTCATTGGCGTTCCCTGAAGTCTCAATGGCCACTATCTGCATATTGATGTCCGCTATCTTTGTCAATATTTCGTTTACATCATCAATTCCTGTCTCTATGGAATTATTGATCTCATCGTTCATCTTACGGACATCCGTATAAAGATTATTGAAGCTCTCTGAGAGAAGCACGGCATTTTCAACAAGAATATTCCTCTCCGGGATACCGGACGGATTATTGGCCAGATCATTGAAGGATGCCCAGAATTCATCAAACTGGCTGCTCAGGCTGCTGCCTGAGCTTTCATCAAATATTGTCTCAAGCACATTCATATATGTGCACTGTTCTGTTACCGAGCTTAAATCCGACTGGCCGCTCTGCATGCGTTTTTCGATAAACTCATTGGTATTCCTGATAATATCGTTAAGCTCAACGCCCCTGCCGAATATAAAGCCTCCATAGGGGGCCGCATCCTTTGCCTCTATAACCGCAGTCTGCCTCGAATAGCCGTCTGTGCCGACATTCGCTATATTATGGCTGGTCACATCAATGGCATACTGCTGGGTCAGCAGGGCATCCTTGGCGACATTGAGAACAAGTCCTATCCCTCCCATGATCAGACCCTCCCCTGATACATAAGACATCGCCTTCCCCGGCGGGCATTGCCGTAGGGGCCATAGGAGGCGCATTTATCGGCCTCCGACATCGTCATTGCGGAGATGATTTCATTAAAAAAACCGAGGGTTTCATTTATAAAGGAGACATTCTCACTGACCCTGGCCCTGATCTCCTGTTTCAGCCGCATGAGACTTCTTGAGAGTTCAACGATTTTTGACCTCTCTCTCTCTAGCATATCTCGGTTGACTGCATCCTTTACCATAATGCCGTTCAGTTGAGATGTCGTTTCTTCAATAGAATCCACGATTGACTGCTTTTCCTCCAGTGAAGACCATATACCCCTGATATCCCGATTAATCAGGTTCTCTCTTTCGCGCATGATGCAACTCAGGAGGTCCTTAAAAAGAGATAATCTCCTTGAATAATTATCAATAATGTCTTTTGTTGTTATCTCCATGAATCCTCCTGATAATACTTATCGACATAATCCCGTTAAATCTTGACAATCCTTAACTGTATATCCTGACGCCTCAGGCTGTCCCCATGAATTCCATCGGATCGATCTTAACGCCGTTTTTTCTGACCTCAAAGTGCAGGTGAGGGCCTGTGCTCCTGCCGGTGGAACCGACCCTTCCAATAACATCCCCTTTCCCAACATAATCTCCGGCCTTAACCGTATTCTTTTCATTGTGCGCATAAACTGTAACAATCCCACTGCCGTGATCCACGGCAACTACGTTCCCATAATCCGGCATCTTACAGCTCATTACCACCTTTCCGGACATCGCAGCCTTAACAGGCGTCCCTTTCTCAGCCGCTATATCCACGCCTGAATGGAACCTTGTTTCATGTGTAATCGGATCGCTCCTCAATCCGAACCCGGATGATATAACAGGCTTCAGGGGCCATGCCGGATCGGATTCCGCTTCCGTTGCGATCCCGGATTTATAACCGTTTAGAGGCCTTAATAACGCTAAGCTCTCTTGTCCCGATTGAATCGATGATTGCACCTCTTGTCCTTCCTGTGGAGAAGAGTCCAGCCTGCTCAGTTGTTGGTAAAGCATCTCTGAAAGGCTGTTGCCGCCATATCCTGACATATTCTTTGCCAGTTCCTGATCCAGAAGAGATTCGTATATCTCCTCCCCTTGTCCTCCATGAAAGAGTTCGCATTTGTCAATAGTCTTTCTCATGCTCTTCAGGAGTTCATAGGTGAATACGGACTCAAAGTCCTTGCATGCCTTTCTCAGGTTTGTATCCCTCTGCTGCCGAAGATTAACTCCTTCCGCATATCCTGTCGTCGGTTCTATAGACATTTACTAAATGATCTCCAGTTCGGCCTGAAGCGCCCCGCTCGCCTTTATTGCCTGGAACACCGTGATGAGATCCCTGGGCGAGATGCCTATGGCGTTCAAGGCCTTGACCACGCTGTCAAGGCTTGTTCCTTCGGGTGCTACAACAACAAGGCGATTGCTGTCCTCCGTGACGCTGACTTCCGTATCCGGCGTCACGACCGTCTGTCCCTGTGAAAAGGGACGAGGCTGGCTTACATCCGCACTCTCTTTTATCTGGACGCTCAGGTTCCCATGGGCAATAGCAACCGCCGAGATCCTGACATCAGATCCCATGATTACAGTGCCCGTTCGCTCAGATAGTATTATTTTGGCCTCGGTGTCCGGCTGTATGTCAATCTGCTCAATGGATGCAACCAGCTCCACCATATTGTCCCTGTAATTCTCAGGGACGCTTACCCTGACTGTTCCAGAATCCAGCGCCGACGCCATGCTGCCGTTAAGACCGGCGTTTATGGCCGTCGATATCCTTCTGGCCGTTGTAAAGTCAGGATCATTTAGCGCGATTGTCAGATCCTCAAGCTCATTGAAATTAAATGGGATCTCTCTTTCAATAGAGGCGCCGTTCGGTATCCTCGCCACTGTAGGGTGATTCTTCGTTGATTCCGTGCCCGAAGCCCCGGATGTTGAATAGCCTCCGACAATCATGGGACCCTGTGCGATGGCATAAATATTATTGTCCGCGCCTTTAAGACTTGTCATGAGCAGGGTTCCGCCCTGGAGACTCTCTGCATCGCCGATGGAGGAGACAAGCACATCAACTTTGCTTCCCTCTCTGGCAAAGGGAGGCAGATCGGCGGTAACCATTACGGCGGCCACATTATCCACCTTTACGCTGCTTGACGTGGCCTGTATCCCGAGCCTTTCCATCATATTTACGAGGGACTGGGTGGTAAACTTTGTCCCTGTGCCGTCTCCTGTGCCGTCCAAACCTACAACAAGCCCGTAGCCTATAAGCTGATTGGATCTTACTCCCTTTATCGAGGCGATGTCCTTCAGCCTTGCCGCAGATGCAGTGGAACACTGCATAAAGATTATTACGGAAAATAAAAACGGCAAAATTTTATACGATATTTCAGATAACGGTCTCATCATTGTCTCCTCCGTCAAAAAGGCCAGACAAAATCAACTGCCCTTGTCAGCCATCCGGGCCTCTGCTTGTCGCTTAAGGCGCCGGACCCTGTGTATTCTATCCTGGCATCGCCTATATAACTTGAAAGAATAGTATTATCAGGGGATATATCTGCAGGTCTTATTGTTCCGGACAGGATAATATGCTGTGTCTCATTATTGACCCTTACCTCCCTGGTCCCCTGTATATAGAGGTTACCGTTTGCCATTACCTCCATTACCATTACGGTTATGTATGCCGTCATGGATTCATTTCTTGATGTAGTGCCTGAACCGTCAAAACTGTTCGTCATGGACCCGTTAAAGAGACTGCTGTTATTATAGGCGTTGCCTACGTTTCTATTTCCCATTGAGGTCAGGTATTTCAACTTTCCCTCCCAGCCGAGGATATTGTCGATCCCTGCGTCAATGGATGATTCCCGGCCGGTCTGTGTGCTTGCGTTTTTGCTGGCCGATGATGTCTCAACTATGTTGACGGTTACCAGATCGCCCACCTGGTAGGCCCTGAGGTCCTGGAAAAAATTTCTCGATGAGGCGTCATTATAGAGGCTTGCGTTTGCCGATTTTATAACCGGCAGCACCGCAACCGTCGAGCTTTCCCGAATCGAGGGACCGGCCAAAGGCGCCTGGATTGCCGTTGTCTGGGGCGCTGATGCACAGGCAGCGACCATGGCCTGTAATATAATAATGCAGATCACTGAAATCCTTCCTGACATAATCCTTCTCCTTTACCATTTACTAAAAAAACACCTCAACGATCCCTGAGCCTTTTACCGTGGCAAGGACCTTTCTCCCGCTCTGTATGTTAAGCACCTCCACCTGCTCACCCATCTTTCCGTCCTGGAGCGCTTCACCTGCCGTGGTAATCTTCAATTCGGAATTCTCCGCGCTGATTACAACCCTGTCGCCCTTTTTGACGGGCGGAGGATTTTCGAACATGCCCTCAAGGATTGTCTGGCCTGCCTGTATTGTGCGAAGGGCCCGCTTTCCGACAACATCTTCCCTGCTTATCAGCGATTCCTTTCTATGATGAAGGCTTGCCTCATTGACCTGTTCAATGTCCTGATCTGTTATGATTCTCCCTCGCTCTATCTTTCCCGAGGCCCTGACAATCTCCATCTTTACATTTACCTTGCCTGACACAAAAACCTTTTTAGCCGGTTTCCCATCAACGCTGAAACCGATGATAAGCGTGACATTGCCGACTAAATCCTGTTTATCTTTCTCCTGTACATCCCAGGTCAACCTGCCCTCCGGAAGAGCGACTGTTTCCGGTGTATTTATGCCCTCAAATCCTATCTCATGTTCCGGCCATATTGAGTTATCCCTTACATAAGACATATAGATTTCTTCCAGGCGCCGGGCGCCGACAATCTGAGCGGTCCTCTGAACCGTCAGCTTTTCGGGCATCCTGACAAGTATATCCTTATCCCCCGATATATATGCATTCGTCTTATAAATAATAAGTGTCTTGCTTATTGTGGAAC
>JAFGIC010000062.1 GCA_016929815.1 Deltaproteobacteria bacterium | reverse complement strand
TTTTTTTTGGGATCTTATTGCTTTATGATATTAACCCCGGGTTGTGCGGCGATCTTCTGTTGAGGGCTGAAATATTTCGGTTCTGACGCTCATTTCATGATTTTTCAACTAATAGTTATGGTTGCATTTATTACAGCTCGATCAGGAAATCAAAACTTCGCGTCCAGTTTTGATCCTTCTAACCTTAACAGGGCGTCTGCCGCATAAACCGGGTTAAAAGCATAAACATTTTTAGGATATTAAGGAGATCCGATGAATAAAACGGATGGTGCAAAACACCGCATAAGAATAAATTTCGGGAAGATAGGAAAGACCATAGATATCCCGAACCTGATAGAGGTGCAGAAACAATCCTATGAACGATTTCTTCAAAAGGATATTCCGGCCGAAGAGCGGGGGGAATATGGCCTGCAGAGTCCCTTTAAAAGCATATTTCCTATCCATGATTTCAGCGGCACTTCATCGCTTGAATTCGTCAAATATACCTTCGAGGATCCGAAGTATGATGAATTTGAATGTATTAATAAGGGGATGACCTTTGAGGCGCCGATCCGGCTGACCGCCCGACTGCTGGTTTTTGACACGGATACGGAGAATTCGACAAAAAGCATAAGAGACATAAAGGAACAGGAGATATATTTCGGGACTATTCCGATGATGACCCAGAAGGGCACCTTTATTGTCAACGGCACTGAAAGGGTAATTGTAAGCCAGTTGCACAGGTCGCCGGGCGTGTTTTTTGATCATGACAAGGGAAAGACGCACTCCAGCGGCAAACTGCTTTATTCCGCCCGCATAATACCTCTCAGGGGATCATGGCTTGATTTTGAGTTTGATCCGAAAGATCTCCTGCACGTCCGTATCGACAGAAGAAGGAAATTTCCGGCTACCACCTTCCTCAAGGCGCTGGGTTATACTTCAAAGGAGCTCCTGACTGAGTTTTATGATACTGAAAAGATTATTATTACAAAGGGAGGATGTTTCAGGTCCGTTAATTTAGAAAACCTTTTCCGGCAGAAAATCTCCGACGATATTATCGATCCCCGGACAAAGGAGGTCCTTGGCAAAAAGGGCGAGAGATATACCAAAAAGCTCCACAGGGCCCTTGAGTCGGCCGGTATAACCAGTGTTCCCATAAGCAATGAAGATGTGATAGGCAAGGTCCTTGCCGATGATCTGATAGATATGTCCACCGGCGAGGTGATAGCTTCAAGAAACCAGTCCATGAATCCTGATATCCTGGAGGTCATTCTTGACAAGGGTATTACCGAGGTCGAATGTCTGGTCCTTGACGCCCCAGGCGTCAGCCCGACCATCAGGGATACCATGCTGCTGGACAAGATTGACAACAGTGACGAGGCTAAGCTGGAAATATACAGAAAGATGAGACCGAGCAGCCCCCCGACACAGGAAGTGGCCGACAATTTTTTTGAGGGACTTTTCTTCAACATTTCATCCTTTGACCTTTCCCCTGTGGGCCGCTTGAAGTTGAATCACAGGCTTAATATTTCCGATGTTCCGCTTGATCACAGGACCCTGAGGAAGGAAGATATCATCGCCACGGTAAAGGAATTGATAAAGTTGAAGAGTACCGAGGCGTCCGTGGATGATATCGACAACCTTGGAAACAGGCGGGTAAGGGCTGTGGGAGAACTGCTTGAAAACCAGTACCGTATAGGGCTTGTAAGAATGGAGAGGGCGATAAAAGAGAGGATGAGCCTCCAGGAAGTTGAAACGTTGATGCCCCATGATTTGATCAATTCCAAACCTGTTTCTGCGGTGGTCAAGGAATTTTTCGGCACAAGCCAGCTTTCCCAGTTCATGGATCAGACGAATCCCCTGTCCGAGGTGACCCACAAGCGAAGGCTAAGCGCCCTCGGCCCCGGCGGACTGACAAGGGAAAGAGCGGGTTTCGAGGTCCGTGACGTACATCCGACCCATTACGGCAGGATATGCCCCATAGAAACACCGGAAGGCCCGAACATCGGTCTTATTGTATCCCTGAGCACATATGCAAGGGTAAATGAATTCGGTTTTATTGAAACGCCCTACAGGCATGTTGAAGACAAAAGGGTTACCGAAAGGATATCATATCTTTCCGCGCTCGATGAGAGGGATTTCCCGATTGCACAGGCAAACGCGCCTATTGACCACAAGGGCTTTTTTATCAATCCTGAAGCGGCTGTAAGGATTGAAGGAGAGGCCGGCAAGATCCCTGTGAAAGATATCAAATATATGGACGTTTCTCCCGACCAGCTTGTCAGCGTTTCCGCATCCCTCATACCCTTTCTGGAGCACGATGACGCCAACAGGGCATTGATGGGTTCAAACATGCAGCGCCAGGCTGTACCGCTGCTCAAGGCCAAGGCGCCGCTGGTGGGAACGGGCATAGAGGGTGTTGTGGCCCGGGATTCGGGCGTCTCCGTGGTTGCGGAAAAAGACGGCATAGTGGAGGATGTTGATGCATCCAGGATAGTAATAAGGTCTATAGGGGATGACGAACAGGCCGAGGAGGTTGAGATCCACAAGCTGATCAAGTACCAGAAATCCAACCAGAACACCTGTTATAACCAGAGGCCCATCGTAAAGAAGGGCGACATTGTAAGGAAGGGCGCCATCATCGCCGACGGTCCGGCGGTAGAGATGGGAGAACTTGCACTCGGACAGAATGTAATGGTGGCCTTTATGTCCTGGGGCGGCTATAATTTTGAAGACTCAATTATTGTAAGCGAAAGGATAGTCAGGGATGACTGCTATACCTCGATTCATATTGAAGAATTTGAAGTTGTTTCCAGGGACACCAAACTCGGCAAGGAAGAAATCACGAAGGATATCCCCAATGTAGGAGAGGATGCCTTGCGGCACCTTGATGAAAGCGGTATTGTTAAGATAGGCGCCGATGTTGAGGTCGGCGACATCCTGGTCGGCAAGATTACTCCCAAGGGAGAGACACAGCTGTCGCCTGAGGAGAAACTTTTAAGGGCGATATTCGGAGACAAGGCCGGTGATGTCAAGGACACATCCCTAAGGATCCCGCCGGGCGTGGAAGGAACGGTCATAGATGCCAAGGTGTTCTCAAGAAGGGGAGTTGAAAAGGATCATCGGACCCAGAAGATTGAAAACAAGGAGAAAAAGCGGCTTGAAAAGGACAAGGCCGATGAAATCGAGATAATTGAATCGAGCTTTAGAAACAGGATGAAGGAACTGCTGGTGGGGAAGACACTGAAATCCAATCTGCGCGGGAAGACCTCAGGCAAGGCCCTTTTGAGCACGCGCAAGCCCATAAGCGAGGAGGATGTCGATCGCATACCTATCAATGCATGGGCAGGAGCGGACATTAAGACATCGATGGACGACATTGAAAAAATGGAATCCATTATAGAAAAGTACAATTCAAGGATCAGCAGGATAAATAAGACCTTTAACGACAGGATTGAAAAGCTGAGCCAGGGGGATGAACTGGCGCCGGGCGTCATTAAGATGGTAAAGGTGTACGTGGCAGTGAAAAGGAAACTGTCCGTAGGAGACAAGATGGCAGGACGTCACGGAAACAAGGGCGTCCTTTCAAGGGTTCTTCCTGTAGAAGACATGCCCTATTTCGCGGATGGCACACCTGTTGATATAATCCTGAACCCCCTGGGCGTTCCTTCGAGAATGAACGTGGGGCAGGTGCTGGAGGCCCACCTGGGATGGGCATCCCGCGAACTCGGAAGACAGGTCGGCGAGCTGATTGACAACATGAATAACACCGAATCCCTGCGCAGGAGATTAAAGTCCATTTTTTCCGAGAAGGGATATAATGCCTTTTACAGGAACCTTGATGACGAAACTTTTCTTGAAAAATCAAGGATGCTGAAAGACGGCATTCACATGGCAACACCTGTCTTTGACGGTGTTGAAGAAGAAGATATACATAAATACCTGCATATGGCGGGACTTCCGATCTCGGGCCAGGCGACTCTCTACGACGGCAGGACCGGAGAACCCTTTAATCAGAATGTAACCGTGGGTATCATGTATATTATGAAACTTCATCACCTTGTTGACGACAAGATACACGCGCGCTCAATCGGCCCCTACTCACTGGTTACCCAGCAGCCCCTCGGCGGGAAGGCCCAGTTTGGAGGCCAGAGACTGGGAGAGATGGAGGTATGGGCAATGGAGGCCTACGGGGCAGCTTACTCACTCCAGGAATTTTTAACGGTCAAGTCCGACGATGTAGCGGGCAGGACCAGGATGTATGAAAGAATAGTAAAGGGCAATAACGTCCTTGAGGCCGGTCTGCCTGAATCATTCAAGGTCCTTATCAAGGAACTTTTAAGCCTAGGCCTTGAATTTCACCTGCTGGAAGACACGGAAGCGTAAAATATGTGAGTCCGAAAAAATTCGGACTCAAGCTGTAAGCTGTCAGCATATAGCTTTCAGCCAAATGATAGATTTTTTATATAAGGAGAAGGCATTGGAAGAATTATATAACTTCTTTACTAAGCCAAAAGATCCGTCCAGTTATAATGCCGTAAGGATATCACTTTCATCCCCTGAGATGATTATTGAAAGGTCATACGGCGAGGTTAAAAAACCGGAGACAATAAACTACAGGACCTTCAAACCTGAAAGGGACGGGCTTTTCTGTTCCAAGATATTCGGGCCTATTAAGGATTACGAGTGTAATTGCGGGAAATATAAACGCATGAAGCACCGCGGCATTGTATGCGAAAAATGCGGCGTTGAGGTAATACAGTCCAAGGTCAGACGGGAAAGGATGGGGCATATCAAGCTTGCCGCGCCCGTGGCCCATATCTGGTTTTTGAAATGCCTTCCTTCCAAGATAGGGAACCTTCTGGATCTTACACTTAAGGATCTGGAGAGGGTCCTGTATTTCGAGAATTACATTGTCCTTGATCCCAAGGATACTCCTTTGCCCAGGGCATCTCTTTTGACGGACGAACAGCTTTTAAAGGCCAGAGAAGCTTACGGAGACAGGTTTGATGCGGGTATAGGCGCAGAGGCTATTCAGCGGATGCTCAAGGAACTGAACCTGGAAGAACTCTCGGTCAGCCTGAGATCAGAGATGCTGAGCACCAAGTCGGAGGCAAAAAGGAAAAAACTGGCAAAGCGGCTCAAGGTCATTGACGCCTTCAAGGAATCAAAAAACAGACCTGAATGGACCATAATGAATGTTATTCCGGTACTGCCGCCGGACCTGAGGCCCCTTGTGCCTCTTGACGGAGGGAGATTTGCCACGTCGGATCTCAACGATCTGTACAGGAGGGTGATAAACCGGAACAACAGGCTGAGGAGGCTGCTGGAACTTAACGCCCCCGAGATCATCGTCAGGAATGAAAAGAGGATGCTGCAGGAATCTGTGGATGTCCTCTTTGACAACGGGAGAAGGGGGAAGGTTGTGACGGGCGCCAACAAAAGGCCCTTCAAATCCTTAAGTGATATGTTAAAGGGAAAGCAGGGCAGGTTCAGGCAGAACCTCCTTGGAAAGCGCGTGGACTATTCGGGCCGTTCCGTTATAGTTGTCGGACCTGATCTGAGGCTGCACCAGTGCGGCCTTCCTAAAAAGATGGCGCTGGAGCTTTTCAAGCCGTTTATATACAACAAGCTTGATGAAAAGGGCCTGGCCACGACCATCAAGTCGGCAAAGAAGATGGTTGAAAGGGAGACCCCGGAGGTATGGGATGCGCTGGATGAGGTGGTCAGGGAATACTGCATACTGCTGAACAGGGCGCCTACGCTGCACCGTCTGGGCATACAGGCATTTGAGCCGATCCTGATAGAAGGCAAGGCGATCCAGCTCCACCCGCTTGTGTGCACCGCATTTAATGCGGATTTTGACGGAGACCAGATGGCCGTTCATGTGCCCCTTTCCATTGAGGCTCAGATCGAGGCCAGGGTCCTCATGATGTCCACAAATAACATACTCTCACCTGCAAACGGGGATCCGATTATAGTCCCGAGCCAGGATATCGTTCTGGGCATCTATTACATGACCAGAGGCAGACTTTTCAGAAAGGGAGAGGGCATGATCTTTTCCAGCCCGGAAGAGGTCAGGATGGCCTTTGACGCGGGTGAGCTTGACCTTCACGCCTATATCAAGGTGAGGATACAGGGCAAGATAGAGGAGACTACCACGGGACGTGTGCTGTTGAGCGAGATCCTGCCGGAGGAATTGCCTTTTACATTCATAAACAAGGTGATGAACAAGAAGGAATTGCGAGGGCTGATTAACGAGTGTTACAGGAGGGCGGGGATCAAGGCGACAGTTATACTGTCCGACCGGCTAAAAGACATGGGATACAAGTATGCGACCAGGTCGGGCATATCAATATCAATACAGGATATGATTATTCCCTCTCAGAAGGGGAAGATCATTGAAAAGTCCGAGAAGGAAGTAAAGAAGATAGATGACCAGTTCAAGGGCGGTTTGATAACAGACGGCGAAAAATTTAATAAGGCCGTTGACATCTGGGCCCAGTCCACAGAGCAGATTGCAGCCGAAATGATGAAAGAGATGGGGGTCGAAGAGGTAGAAAATCCCGAAGGGAAAAAGGTCAGGACGGAAAGCTTCAATCCCATCTATATGATGTCCGACTCA
>JAFGIC010000541.1 GCA_016929815.1 Deltaproteobacteria bacterium | reverse complement strand
GACATGCTGGAGCACTGGATCAGAAAGAACCGCGTGGAAAAGATCGAGATTTCCGCGTGCGGCGGGTGTGCCTGCTGCAAAGGCTGCGGAGGACCGGATATGGAGATCTATAGATGGAGCATATAAATCTGTTCCATTGTTCTTGCGGCAATTTAATTATTTAGATAAACATCAACATTACTAAAAAGGAGTTTACGATGAAAAAAACTATTATTAATGTTCATATTCTTTTACTCACATTCTTTTTCGTCATTTCAGGGCTTGCTTTTGCGGAAGGTGTTCCACAAATTGACAACAAAACGCTTCAATCTGCCCTGTCAACCGTCAAGGTAAGCGGAGGCGCCAGTGCGGGCTATTTTTACGCCTCTAATACTGGTGAAGACGCGGATGACGATGCATTTCTTCTGTCCAACTTTATGGTTGAGGCATCATCAACAGGTGAGGATATTCCTATCGGTTTTGCAGGGGCCTTCGGAGAGACATCCACACCTTCTGTACTGGGCACGCCTGTAAACAACGACGACTTCAAGATAGAATATGCATCTCTTTCCTTAAAGCCTGTCAAAGAGATGGAGATCGAAATGGGGCTTTTGCAACCGAACTCCGGTTTTGAGAATACCTATACGTTCAATAATAACAACGTCATCCTCGGTGCGGTCGCTTCCCAGCAGCCCTATAATGCCTATGGCGCAAGGGGCGGCTATAAAGCAGGCGGCATATCACTTTGGGGCGGATATTATAAACAACGGCTTGATGAGGAAGAATACAATTCCCCTGCTTATGCCTGGGAAGCGGGAATAAGCGGATCAATAGCTGATAATGATTTCAGCATATACAATTATCACATTTATGGGCAAAGAAATCTTCTGGGCGCTGTTATTGAGCGGAGCATGGATAATATTGATCTTGCCTTTAATGTAGATTATTGGACATGGGATAGTGATGTTAATGAACGATATGGAAGTGAATCCTCCATAGGCGCGGCCTTTTATATTTGCCCCAGCTTCGGCAGTTTTTCGATCCCGCTAAGGCTTGAATACATCGACCAGGATAAAAGCGGGATATACATCGAGAGCTCCGGGACAAAGCAGATATATGCGGCGACTGTAAGTCCGACCTGGCATTATAACGACAACGCCTATGTCAGGGCTGAATCGGCCTATACTCAGGCGGATGGGGCGTTTTTAAATGATGGACAGGCCGAGGATAATAGAATCAATCTGGCGATAGAATTGGGTTTCTTGTTTTAAAAAAATTCAGCTTGCATTCTAGTTTTAAAAGTTGACACAAGATTTAAGGCGGCTCGTTTCTTTGTTTGCGGCATTACAGCCGGTAACCGGACGGGGAGACCGGCTGCCTTAAATCGAATTAAAGCAATTAAAGGATGAAAAAGTGTCATGATCAATACGGCATTATGGAAGAGATTTATTGACAGGACTGCCCGGAGGAAGGTTCGCCATGGCTACCACTGGCAAGGGCATTCTCGTAAAAATGACCTTTGGCTGGCTCTATTCCCTCAGGACCTATTCCGACGCTGAAATGGAGGGAATGTTCGGAAAGGCGGGCTTTACAAATATCAGGATAAAATCAACCCTGGGCCTGATGCAGGTATGCTACGGAGAAAGGCCGGTTTAATCTGCATTTTTTTACCGAAACATTGCGCCATAGGCGCGATATATTAATAGCAGGTGAATTGCAATTTAATATTAGTTCCAGAGGAGCGGCATGAAAAAATGAGTGCATATCAGACATTATTTAACATATCGCTGATCCGCAGCTGGAATTCGATTTAAAAGTCATATGTTCGATCAAACCGGCCTCAACAGCGGCAAGGGGCTGGGCTGACTTCTGATCTCAGACATCTGACCTCTGCTCTTCTTTCTTTTCCATCCATTGATCACATTGAAAAATAACAAGAATCAAGGCTGACCTCGTTAAGTCTTCCTTAATGCCTTTAAATAGGCTTGATATGTTATTAACCAAGAAATATCAAATAAATAGTTTGACATTTCATGGTTGATATGGGATTATATTTGTCATGAAAATAATTAAACGTGATACTGATAAAAGTGCCATTCAAAAATACATTGATGAATTTCCCGTGACAGCGCTCCTGGGACCGAGGCAGTGCGGCAAGACGACAATCGCAAAGGACTTTCAATTTGATCATTATTTTGATCTCGAAAATCCGCGTGATGCCGCAAGGCTTGAGAATCCTCAGATTACACTTGAAAATCTAAGGGGAGTGATTGTTATTGATGAGATTCAGAAAATGCCGGAATTGTTTCCTTTAATTCGATATCTGGTTGATACAATGCCGGACCAACGCTACCTTATACTTGGAAGCGCTTCGAGGGACCTGATAAACCGGAGTTCTGAAAGTCTGGCAGGAAGGATTGCATACTACTATCTGGCCGGATTTAGGATTCATGATATTCTCCAGGAAGAGATCCATAAACTCTGGACCAGAGGAGGACTTCCTCTTTCATTTACAGCCGAAAATGACGAGAAGAGCGTAAGATGGAGAGAGCAGTATATCTCCACGTTTCTTGAGCGGGATATTCCCCAGCTTGGCATAAATATTCCCGCACGCACTCTATATCGTTTCTGGAGTATGATCTCCCATTATCATGGTCAGGTAATCAATTATCGGGAGTTGAGCCGATCATTCGGGATTTCGGATATGACAGCCAGAAAATATATTGAAATCCTTGAAGGCACCCTTATGGTCAGGATACTTCAGCCGTGGTACGCAAACCTTAAAAAACGGATTGTAAAAACGCCCAAGATTTATTTCAGGGATTCAGGGCTTTTTCATTCACTCATGAACATAAACAATTTTGAACAATTAACAGCCAATCCAAAACTGGGTGCATCCTGGGAGGGTTTTGGCATGGATTGCGTATGCCGGTCAGTGGGTAAACGCTTTGATGAATTCTTTTTTTTCGCCCTGCATACCGGTGGAGAGCTTGATCTTTTCTGGCAGGATTCAGGCAGGAACTGGGGCGTGGAATTTAAATACAATGATGCACCTCGATTGACGAAGTCCATGAACAATGTAGTGGAATACCTCGATCTCTCACATCTATGGGTGATTTATCCCGGAAACCAGTCCTATCCATTGACAGAAAAGGTAACAGCCCTTCCCATTTCCCAGATAGGCAAGACATGGGATTATTCCTGATCAAAAGGCAAGCAGGCCAAGTCTTTTAAGGAACGGGGTGGAACTGGAATCTTCTTTTAAAACTGATCCCGCGCTGTATGCGGGGATTTCTCTTTGAATATCGGTAACTGGTTTTTTGTATGAGACTGGGTTTTTTAATCATCCTGGTCATTTTTTAATCTATTCATCATTTCCTGCCATGGCAGGATCGGACGTTGGATATTGCATGTTCAAACAATGTTTTAGTTGCACCAATCCCTGTCTATCCCCCTTGTGAGGGGGTGCAGGGGTAGGTCTCCGCTTCTCCGGTTAACCTACTCCCCGATTCATCCTTTATTCGTCATGTATGAGACTTAATCTTTTAACTGCTCTTGATGACTTTTAATTTATTCATCATTCGATGTTGGACGTTGAACGTTGAACGTTCAAGTCTTATCTTCGATTAAACTGGCCGCGCAGCGGCAAGCGGCTGGGCTGACCTCTACTCTTCTTTCTTTTACATTCGTTGATCATTGGGGTTTTTCAAGAATGAAGTTTGACCCCATTCGGTCTTCAAACGCCGTTGCCGTTTATCCCCGGGCCTGTGTTTTTTTGTGATTTGACCTGTTGAAAAAACTTTAATATTCTCATATGTAAAATTTGGATTGATATTTTGAAGTGCCCCTATTCCACGCTATGTGCATACCCTGATATTTTTTATAAGATAAATCGCGTTCGTCATTTTCCGGGCTGTAGTCCATGCTCATCATACCCATGGAGAATTTAGAACCGCTAACTATTCCTTGTATTTCGCCTGTGCCTAATAAGGTCAGGCTTTTTTTCATGTATGTCATTCCATATTTCTTTGCAAATTGTTCCATTGCCTGCCTTGTTTTCCAGCGCTGTATCATTATATTCAAAAAAATAACTGCAATTAGAAATATCGGAATTAAGTAGAATTCAAGATTATTTTTCATTAAGATTTAGACTCCTGAATTATGTATTAAGGTAACGGTGCAGGTCAGGCGCGCTATTAAGCGTCGCCTGCACCTGCTTGTTCGCCGCTGGTTTCTTTCATTTCTATTGTTACGAGACATCACCCCGGTGTTCCGACAGATCATCACTAGACACAGCAGTGTCACCCATTAAAGGGTTGTGTCAAGAGAAAAAACACCTCTCCATTAAAAAAGATATACTCTTTTTTTTCGAATGACGATTAG
>JAFGIC010000540.1 GCA_016929815.1 Deltaproteobacteria bacterium | reverse complement strand
CCGCGCCTGTAACGGACTGAATCGCTGTTTGCCCGGTTTGTCCGGCCATTGATGACTGCCCTGTTGTTTGAGCTTGTAAGGTTGTCGCAGATTGACCTGTTGACCGTGCCTGACCCATGACCTGTCTCTGGTCTGTCCCCTGTTGTTGTCCGTTTTGCTGAAATTGACCAGTCGAAGTCGTTTGATCTGAGGACTGGAATTGTCCCATCCCCCGACCCTGCGCCCCCCTTCCCTGGAATTGGTCGCCCGTCTGTGACTGGTCCATCCCAGGCATTTGACCCATTCCACCCTGGCTCCGGTCCATGCCCGGAATCTGGCCCATGCCTGGCATCTGGCCCATGCCGCCCTGTGTCTGGCCCAAGCCCGGCATCTGACCCATTTCCGCGAAGCTGTCCCCGGCCTGAGAAGACCCGTTCCCGGAGGAATAATACCGCATGCCTGAGTTCAAAACACTGCCCTCCAGGTTCATGCCTATCTCAATCTCAAGTGTCTTGTCTCCATATTCATAGGTTATATCATCCATTGCAATGGCGGATATCCTGCCCTCTGCCACGGCATCGCCCTTCTTAAACCTGGTAACGTTCCCGGTCCTTGCGTCTTCAATGAAGGAGATGTACCCGTCGGCTTGTCTTGCAATCCCTCTCAAGGTGTAATAACTCTGCTCCGAGGCTGTCACAACCTGCTGCTGCCTGGGAATAGCGACAACGCCCGTTCGGTAACGGTTGAATATATTCCTATCTGCAATGATCTTATAGTCATTCCAAGTAGAATTCTCTTCCTTTGTCTCTTCCTCCCCCGCAAAGGCAAGAGACGACAAAAATAATATGGAAAGGCCGATAATATTTAATCTCATCATCTGTTTTTTTCTCCCATGAGGATCAGATCTCCGGGGCAGCCTGTCCGGCCGCCTCGACCAGATAAAGCGCGGAAAGTTTCAACTGGAGTGACATCTCCTTCCCGTCCTCCTCCCTTGCGCCCAATTGAAATTCCGTTATCCTCAGGGGCAGGGCGCTGTTTTCCACATGCCATATAAACTGCCCCACGGCACTAATGTTTCCGGTGCATGCCACATTAAATTTAATCTCCTGCAAGACCTCCCCTTCATCCTTGTCCCTTTCGGGCTTTATGGACGAGAGCGTGACACCGTAATTCTGCGCCCAGGTGCGCATGGCGTTCAGGACTATACTCTCCGTTGAAGAGACATCCGAGTTCAGGCCGCCGTTTATCATCTCCTCCCACTGCTTGCTTACCCGGTCTTTCTGGTCAAACAGAGCGGACGCCTTTTCCATCTCTCTGATCAACCGCTGTTTTTCCGCCAAAACCTCTTCCCTGGCATTAAGTAAAGGCGTCAGTATTAATTTGTAAAGGACAACTATCATGAGAAAACATATAGTCACGATAAATATCAGCCTCTCTCGTTTTGAAAACGCCATATGATTTACTCCTTTTCCTCATATGAGAAATTCATTGAAAAAGAGACCTCCTGGGAACGGCTGCTGTTGTCCTGGAGATATATCATCTGGACATCGGAAAAGAGCTTGCTGGCCTTTAGCTTATCCAGGATATCTATCACGCTCTTTTCATCTGTGGCACGGCCCGACATGACACCTTTCATCTCTTCAGTCAATGCCAGGTTTGTGATCCAGATGGTCCCTTCCTCAGGGAACGTCATGGTCAGCGCCTTTATACAGTCCAGCATCCCCGGCCTTTTGGAATACCAGCCCGCCGCCATATTGACCTTTTGTATGACCTCTTTTGCCGCCTCCATATCTCCCTTCATGCCGTCAAATCTGGCATTCAATAGGGATACATCCTTTTTATCCCCTCTCCACATGAAGAAGATCGCCGATAAAAGGACCAGCAAACAGGCGGCTGCGGCCGACGCCCATAAAACCTGATTTCTCTTAATGACGCTTGCCTTAAGATTCATCCGGGAGTTTAAAAAATCGACATAAAAGGGCTCCTGCCTGTTAAAGGCCCAGGCGAACATGACAGGGGCGATGAAGGTCTCCCCATCCCCTCCTGAAGGCACGCCCAGCTTGTCCGTAAAAGTCTGACGGTTGCCGTCAATAACCCTGATGTTTCCCGACATGGCCTCGGACAGTGACTTCAATTCCTCCCTGATAGACACGGATGATGCATTCCACACCAGCAGCTGACCGGCGCCTTCATTTGAAGAATTATGCGAATAATTGGATATGATTCGACGCAGCTCACTTATAAAAGAAGCCGTTTCCTTTTTAAAATCCTTCCCGATGTGTTTTATATCAACCGTCAGATCCCCGTCCTTTACAAGAAACTCCGCAAACCCATCCCTGAGATAAAGAAATAACCGCGGCGCAGGGGGAGACATCCCTGCAAGGATGCCGGAAAAGGCAACAGACGAGGAGACAGTCACCGAAAGGACATCCAGCCCGGCCCACCTGGCGGCAAGTATTGCCTTGTCAAGGTTTCCCTTAAGCATCGCCGAGAGAAAGAGACGCCTTGACCCGTCATTTCTTGTAACGCCCGTATAATCCAGCGACAATTCTTCCGGACTCAGGGAGAACTCGCGCTCCGCATATATCTTCAGTATCCCAGCGATGCTCTCATCTGTTGCAGAGGAAACGACCTTTTCCCTGAGCATCAGCCATTTTGCAGGTATGCCTATGATGGCCTTTCTTGCCGAAAACCTGTTTTCCTGAAGGAACTGACCCAGGGCCTTGCCGAACCCTTCAGGGTCTATAAGGGAGACACCCTTGGGGAATATAAAGGCCTTTGCGAGGGATGCCGTGAAGCGGTCCTTATCTCTATGCGCGTCAACGGCAAGAATGGCATTATCTTCTACAGCCAGGCCTATAAATTTCCTGGGCTTGACCACCTTGTTGACTCTTTCCCTAAAAAGGTCCACATACTTTTCCACATCAAATGATTGCATTTTTATTCTTCCCGAATAATGTAATTAAACCCAATTCTTAAAGTCACAGTGCAACCTGAAAGATTTCAAATCTCAAATTTGAAATCTTAAATCAATGCCCCCTGCACCCTGCGCCTCGCGCCAATCCTTAGATCAATCCTCAATCTCTTCTCCGTCCCTGAGCTTTTCAATTATCTCCGGATCAAGGGGCCAGCCAAGGTGCTTCAATGCCTTCCAGTAAACAACCTTCATCTCGTCATCCATTGTATCTATAACCATCCTGTGCCTGGCAAAGGCCCTGCCGTCGCCGCTCACGCTTACAATATCCGCCGAGTACTGATAGGAACTGATCGTTATATACCGCCCTATATCTGACGCCTTTTCCGGCAGGGCATCAACCACCCAGGCTATGGACCCTGTGTCCACATTGTCGGAGTTCCTGACCCTGACAAGGACCTCTGCGTCCGATTCATCGATATTCGGAAGACACATGAGTATCTCCTTCGGCGCAGTATTGACGTTAATAAGTCCCGGAACTGTCTCATACGAGGTTGCGCTTATCTCGTTTTCTATCATTTTAAACTGCTCCGCAGTCAGTCCCAAGAAACCCTGCGCCTTGATATAAAAATCAATTACACTTGTAAAACTGTAGGCCCGCAGAAACTGTTGCATCAAAAACTGATCCGCGCTTAATCCTACCCCCTGCAGTAGTGTTGCCAGCTCCTGCCGGCTGTCATTACTTGTGATATCTATCCTCTGTTCTCCTGAGCTGTTCTCGTTGGGCTCTTCACTGTAAATCGTGACATAATCATAAAAACCTCTGTCGAGCCTTCCGTTTCTGTTGTCGTCCGGTTCGCTCACATCCCCGTCGTTCTCATTTTCATCAAGGACCCCGTTTCTGTTCATGTCCTCTCCGAACAATATCTCCAGGGATGCCCCCTTGATAAGGAGTACCTCCTCAACCGTCTCAAGGGCGGAATTCTTGCAGTAATAGGGCTCATCAAGGAGAAGATAATAGTCGTCCTCTGCCCCGCCTTCGATATATACAT
>JAFGIC010000539.1 GCA_016929815.1 Deltaproteobacteria bacterium | reverse complement strand
ACAAACAGGAAGAATACATCATTGAGGCCTTTAAATCGGGTGCCGAAGGATATTGTCTGAAGGCTTCATCTCATGAGGAACTGGTTGCAGCCATAAATGCGGTTCTGGCAGGGAAATTTTATGTCAGCCCTGAAATATCGGAAAAGGTCCTTGAGGGTTTTCTGGAAGGTAAAAAGAAGATAAAGGAAAAATCCTCATGGGACGCCATTACACAAAGGGAAAGGGAGGTACTGAAGCTGGTGGCGGAAGGTTATCAAAACAAGGAGATATCCGATTATCTCTGCATAAGCGTGAAGACCGTAGAGAAGCACCGTGCAAATATCATGGAGAAACTGGATCTCCATAGCGCCTCGGCCTTAACCGCATATGCAATCGAGAAAGGCATTATCATGAAATAGGCCAAAAGGCACGTACAGCAGTTTTACGCCCTTTTCCTGTTGAAATATTAAATTGACCGTTTGAAAGTGCGACCCGTTCGCTCATTCCTATAATGCCCGTGCCTCCGCTATTCACTGATCCGGAGTGAATTTCTTCTAAATCAAATCCACGGCCGTTATCCTCGATGACAATTTCTATGCCATTATCAGTTTTTCCAAGAGACAACTCGACACTATCAGCCCCGCTGTGTTTAATAATATTGTTTAGTGCCTCCTGAAGAACCCTGTAAATAATAATCTTAAGATGATCCGGGATCTCTGACTCCTTGATATTGAGCGTGGTTTTAATATTAATCCTTTCATAAAGTCTCTGATATTCTCTGCATATGGAATTAATTGCCGTCAGGAGCCCAAGGTCATCGAGGATTGACGGCCTTAGATTGGAGGAGATTCTGCGGGTCTCCTCCATGGTCTCCCTGATCATTGCAATGAGCTGTTCAAGTGTAATGCTTTTTGAACTTTTGATTTCATGAATCTCGGAGAGTTTTTTTTCGAGCGCATATTTTATTGCAGTCAAACTTGAGCCTATGCTATCATGAAGCTCTTTTGCTATGGCCTTCCTCTCATCCTCTTGGGTCTTCAATATTTTTGATGATAATCTGCGAAGCTTAGCCTCAGAATCAATAAGGGCCTTAAGAGTCATTGACCTGTCAATTGCATAACGGATCGAGCGTTCCAATTTGTCGGGGGTCAATCCTAATTTTTCCAGATAATCTGCTGCGCCCAGACTCATAGCCTCCAGATCTACTTCCCTGTCCCCGTATCCGGTGAGCATGATAACAGGGGCCTGAAAATTCAGTTTCTTGAATTCTCTGAGAAGCGTAAGGCCATCATAAGTACCCAGGCGATAATCCATTATACAGACATCGTAATCCCCGTTCAATGCACGAACGATCGTCTCATCGTACTCTCTCGCCCAAGTAAGATCGAACTTCTGCCTTTCTATCTCTGAAAGGATATGCTTCAGAAGGACAAAATCATCTTCGTCATCCTCAATAAGGAGGAGTCTCAATTTTTTGTCACTCTTTGCTTCCATTGCCACGTATCCAAACTCGATATTGGAATCCCGGAGATCTGAGACCAGTATCTCCAAAATGCATCAGCAATATTAATCAGGTCTTCAAATGCCGCCGGTTTTGGAACCCCTCGTAGACGAGGGTTAGCCAGCTTCTAAAGTTTTAAATATTATTCACATTCTTTTCAATAATCAACAATTATGATCGCCTATACTCACCTGCCTTAAATAAAATACAGGATTGACCCTATTCAATTCCAACAGAATAAACTTTAAGGTAAAATATCCGGAAATTTATAAAAATAGGAGGTAAAAATGAGATACTATATAAATCCGAGAATATCAGGACAATATTTTGATAACTATGGCATTAAGGATGACAATGCAGCTTTTTCCTATGAAAACGGCAATTTTGACAGCTCACACAGGTATTTACGGTTTTGGGGCAATGATTATGCGTATCTGGAGAAGGATCAAAATTGCGTCAAAGGATGTTTGCCTATACCTGAAAATTCAGAGGCCCAACGAATAATAAGGAAGATGGCCGGACAGCTGAGGGTCTAATAAATATTTCGGTTATTTTTGACTCATAACCGGTATTTCAATACAATGCATGGCAAATTAGGCTTATTCAGCATCCTATAAAATATCAATTAAACAGCAATAACTTCGACGATTAAGGAGCGTCATATGAGCCAAAGCAAACACCCCCAAAATGTTTCAAAGGATAATGCCGTTAAAGATCCCGATTCTACATCCGCAGTCCGGATACAGTCCATAGACACAGATAACCTCGATCCCGCGCATAAAGATAATGAAACATCAGGGAACAACCTGCCAAAAAAAATATTGGAGGAAGGACATATAAGATCTAATGACTTGCTGGAAAATCTGCCCGTGTATCTGGTGCTCCTTACGCCTGATTACCACATGACTTTTGCCAACCGTTTTTTCCGGGAGCGTTTCGGAGAATCCAACGGCAGGCGTTGCTTTGAATACCTTTTTGACCGAAACGAACCATGTGAGGCTTGTGAAACATATAAAGTCCTTAAAACCATGAAAATGCATCGACGGGAATGGCATGGGCCGGATGGCAATTGGTATGATATTTATGATATACCTTTCACCGAAACAGATGGATCGGTCTTAATTATGGAAGTGGGCGTTGAAATTACAAAACGCAAGAAAGCTGAAATCGAGAGAGATCGATATCGCAAATACCTTGAAGACATGGTAAAGGCGCGCACTGAGGAATTGGAGAAAAAGAACATTCAACTTGTCATGGATTTCCACGCACTGGAGGAGGCGGAGGAGAGTATGTATAATCTCTCTTTATTCCCCAGAGAAAATCCTTACCCCGTCTTTCGCGTGTCAAATGATGGTATTATACTGCATGCCAATCCGGCTGCGGCCGAGCTGATGACACAATGGCAATGTTCTGTAGGCGGACCTATTGCGACGCAGATCAAGGAAGCAATTGATGTCACAGTAGCAAGCGGAGTATCGAATAATATTGAGATAAGATGCGGCGAGCATGATTTCCTGCTGCACCTGGTTCCCATATTAGATCGGGGATATGTCAACTTTTATGGTCATGATGTTACCGAGCTCAAAAAGGCTCAATCTGCATTAGAAAAAAGTGAGGCACATTTTAAACTGTTGTCTGAGACTGCCGAACGACTGATTATGTGGTCAAATTTCCAGCCTGTCGTTAATGAATTATGCAGGGAGACCATGGCCCATCTTGGTTGTAATGTCTTCTTCAATTACATTACGGATGATAAAACGGGACGTTTGCATCTTAATGCCTTTGCCGGTATTTCTGATGAAGATGCCGAAAAAATTGAATGGCTTGATTATGGAGAAGCTGTTTGCGGTTACGCCGCCTTGGATGGCAAACCAATTATTGCCGAAAATATCTTTAACACGCCTGATATTCGAACCGAACTGGTCAAATCCTATGGGATTCAGGCCTATGCCTGCCACCCTTTGACGGTTCAAGGGAAAGTGATCGGAACCCTTTCATTTGGAACCAGAACAAGGACCGAATTTTCGAAAGAAGACCTTATTCTTATGAGAAGGGTCGCGGCTCAAGTTGCCGGCGCTATGGAGAGAGCCAGGCTTATTAATGAAATCCAGCGGTCAAAGGAAAAACTTGAAAAAAGGATTCAGGAAAGGACGGGAAATCTTGAAGAGGCTCTAAAAAAACTTGACCTTCGAAACAAGGAACTGCAGGAATTCGCTTTTATTGCTTCACATGATCTCAGGGAACCCATACGCAAGATTCAGACCTTTGGGGCTATAATACAAGATCGGTTTGGGAAAGACCTTCCCGAACAGGCCGTCGATTATTTCAAAAGAATGCAGAATGCCGTTGACAGGATGGACAAGCTGCTTGAATCCCTTCTGGGATATTCACGTGTTTCGACAAGGGGCAATCCTTTTATTCGAGCTGATCTTAACGAACTCACACGTGAAACGATAAACGATTTTACGATCATCGATAAAAAGGAGGCAACAATTGAATTAGGGGATCTGCCGGCAGCGGAAGTAGATCCTCCCCAGTTCAGGCAGCTTATCGGGAATCTTATCCACAATGCACTCAAATTTAATCGTTCTTCTGCCCCTAAAGTCATTATTCGCGGAGAGATAGAAGGCGATCTTTGCAGAATTTTCGTTGAAGACAATGGTATTGGCTTTGATGAACAGTATCTGGACAGCATATTCATGCCCCTCCAGAGATTGCACGGTCGAAACGAATATGAAGGGTCGGGTATGGGCCTGGCCATATGCGCCAAGGTCGCAGAGCGGCATGGGGGAAATATTACAGCGCGGAGCAAGCCCGGAGAAGGCTCGACTTTTATTGTAACCCTGCCATTGAGACACTGAAAAGAGATTTCTAAATTTAACGGAGATAATTTGAATCGCAGTAATACAGTATATGAGAATTGGAACAAAGATATCCCCGGCAACATCAAAAAGGCCGATGAGAACTGGAAAAGACTTTCCAGCAGTAATTGATAAATTTACACGATCTTTATTATCACGGAATATCTTAAGTCTCTACATCCTTACAGCCATCGCATGACAATCGACCTCATCATTTCAATCCAGTCGTTGAAGGCGCTGGGCTTTGTTATAAATAAATTTGCACCGGCACCTATGCTGAATTCTATGTCCTTTTTCTCTGCGGATGTAGTCAGGACAACAACAGGGATGCTGGTGAAGAACGGGTTGGACTTGATTTCCAAAAGGGCTTCCCTGCCATTCTTGATGGGCATATTCAGATCAAGGAGTATTAAATCAGGCAAACCGTTCGGCCCGGGGGCGGATCGCGCCGAAAGATATTCCATGAGCTTGACTCCGTCTGTGACACAAGAGAAGGCTGCTTTACCGCCGCTTTCCATAAAAGCTTCAGTTGCCAAAAAGCAATCTTCTTCATCGTCATCAGCCATCAAAATGCTCTTCTGCGTCTCGGTTGTCATCCGCCCCCCTATCCCTTACGTTTTAAAGGCAATCGGATAATAAATGTCGAGCCTTTCCCTGGCTCGCTTTCAGCCCTTATGGTTCCGACGTGTCTTTCAACAATCTTTCTGCATATCGCAAGCCCTATGCCGGCTCCATCATACTCACTGCGTCCATGCAGCCTCTGAAAGGGTTTAAAAATACGTTCTGCAAATTCCTGCTCAAAACCGATACCGTTGTCTTTTATGTATATCTCACAGGTCTTCCTGTCTTGTTTACAAGAGATTTGAATATGGGGGTCCTTTTCGCCGCAAAATTTAAAGGCATTGCCTATCAGGTTCTGGAACAGTCGGAGCATCTGTGTTTCCTCAGCATCAATAACGGGCATATCGTCGATCTTAACGGTCCCCCCGGATTTCTTCAGCTCATCTTCAAAGAGATCCACGGCCTCTTGGGCTATCTTCCCAAGGTCGACAGCCTTGAACTTGAGCGGTGTTTCCGACAGTCTTGATAAATGCATCAGGGCGTCCAGGATTTCCCTCATTCGCCGCACTGAGTTCAGCACCTTGTCCAGATATCTCAGTCCATCGCTGTCCAGGCCGGACGAGGACCGCGTTTTTATCATATCACAGAAGGTCTGGATCTTGCGCAGGGGTTCCTGAAGGTCATGTGAAGTGACATGGGCAAACTCCTGAAGCTCCAGGTTCATCTGCTCCAGCATGACCACCGCGGCGCTTAGTTCAGCGGTACGCTCCCTTACCCTAAATTCAAGCTCGTCGCGCGATCTGCGTAGTTCTTCCTCCATTTGTTTGCGCTCGGTAATGTCCTGCACCATGCCCACCGATCGGATGATCCTTCCGGTAGCCGGGTCGCGGAAGTGATCGCACTTTTCATGCACTACACGCACCTCGCCGTTATCCTTCCGGACTATCCTGTGCTCTATTTCATAGGCGTCTTTGCCGTCGCGGATTGAGCGGCTGTAAGCGTCATCAACCGCCTCACGGTCTTCCGGATGCACCCTTTCGAGAAAGGCTTTATAGCTGGCCCCGTATTCCCGTGATCTTAACCCGAAGATGCGATATACCTCATCAGACCATGTGAGTACATTTTCTCTAAGATCAAGTTCCCAGCTTCCCAGACTTGCGACCTCCTGTGATCGTTTCAATCGATTCTCGCTCGCCTGCAGTTCTGCTGTACGTTGGGCAATACGCTGTTCCAGCGTTTCGTTAAGTTCTTTGATTGATTTTTCCGCCTGCTTACGCTCAGTAATGTCGATCCCCATCTCAAGAATAAGCGGGGAGCCGTCGGTGTCTATGAAAGGGAAATCGAATATGTCATAATCTCGCCCGTTGGGACCTGCCCATTCCCAACGGTGAGGTGCGTTACTCTTTAGAACGGTAAAAGTTTCGCATCCTTCACACGGCTGGCTGAGGTTGAAAAGGAACTCATAGCATTTCTTGTCCGGATGGTAGCCGAACCATTCATGGAATACCCTGTTGGCAAAGGGAATTCGGTAATCCGTAGTCAGCAGGCACACGTAAACCGGCAGCGTCTCCAGAACATCGTAAAACTGTTGTCTTTCAGCCTTGGCCAGCAAGGTTGCCTTATTAAGTTGCGCCGTCCGCTCATCGATGCGCTTTTCCAGTTCAACATAAGCCTTTTGAAGGGCCTCCTCCGCCAGGTGGCGATCGGTAACGTCGAGACTCATGCTTACCAGGGCCACAACCTGGCCGTCAATGATAAGGGGCGACAGGTGCCAGTTGAAAAAGGTTTGCTTTGGCGGGTCGCTCTTATAGGGGAAATCAAGAAAGCTCTTGGGTTGTTTAGTGCGGACCACCTCGTCGAATACGGCCACAATCCCCTCTGCTTCCACCGCTGGTGCGTATTCGTAGATGTTGAGCCCCACCATTCCCTTGCTGCGGAACGGCTCGGCAAACAATTCCTGATAATAGCGGTTATGCGCCAGGACCTTGTAAGGTGGAACTGCCTCGAACAGGACCAGCCCGGCCGGGGTGTTCTCCAGCAGGCCCTGAATCTCTGCCTGCTGTCGTCGCAACATCTCTTCGGATTGCTTGCGCGCTGTGATATCCTGATTCACACCGAGTTGGCGAACAGCCTTCCGGTCCGTTCCCTCGCCTTCGAAATAGACACGGCCCTTTGCCCGATTCCAGAACACGCTCCCGTCCGGACGGACAATGCGAAACTCCGCCTCGTAAGAGCCGTCGCTGGACGGATCGAAGGACTTACCCAGCATTGCCTCCAGGCTCTTCCGATCATCGGGATGTATAAAATTAATGGCCTGGTCGTAGCGCGGGTTTTCGCCTCCGGGGATCCCGCACATGCGTTTTGTTTCTTCGTCCCATTCAAGGACCTGTGTCTTCAGGTTGAAGTCGAACGTCCCGAGTTCGGCAGCTTCTAGCGCAATGCGCTGCCGTTCCTCACTTTCGTGAAGCGCCTCCTCGGCGGCCTTGCGCTCGGTGATGTCACGATTGCTGCCGCGGATCCCGAGG
Organism: Deltaproteobacteria bacterium; assembly: GCA_016929815.1. GTDB lineage: Bacteria > Desulfobacterota > DSM-4660 > Desulfatiglandales > HGW-15 > JAFGIC01. The sequence goes on along the minus strand of JAFGIC010000539.1, from coordinate 10,357 downwards.
AATCGCCCTGTCTCGTCGAACACCGGCTGACAGACGTGCGCCACCCAACGATAAGTGCCGTCCGGGCGGAGAACCCTCCATTCGGCCTCATGGATCGCTTGATGGGCTTCGAATTCGATTAAGTGCGATTCGTACCGCTTGCGATCGTCCGGGTGGACCAGGCGTGCCCGCAAAGATGCATCGGCCTGAAACTCCTCGGCGGTATGACCGGTGATCCGCTCACAAGACGGCGAGCAGTAGAGATAGTTGCCGTCCGGATCCAGCCAGAATTCCCAATCATAAGTATGTTCGGAGACGATACGAAACTTGGCTTCCGATTCCCGCAGCACCTTATTGGCCTTTTTTTTGGCCTTCAGATGCTCGTATTCCTGCAAGGCACGTGTTATGGAATGCGTAAGGCGGCCAAGCCTGTCTTTAAGAACGTAATCCGTCGCACCCGCCCTGAGGCATTCTATTGCACACTCCTCGCCGCCGGTTCCCGATATGATGATAACCGGAATATCCTCGAACCGTTTTCTTATCTCCGCCATAGCGGCAAATGCGTCAAAATCCGGCGCCGAATAATCGGCCAGAAGAATATCGGGAACAAACTTGTCCAAAATCGCAAGGAACGCATCTTTGTTCTCAGCCACCTTTGAGGCAAATGCCAATCCCTCTTTGGCAAGGTGCCTCTTAATAAGCTTAGCGTCCGCCGGATTGCCTTGGAATATCAGGATGTTTACTTGATTATCCATTTCCAGATTTTTTTCAATGAAACAGGTTTCATTGATGGTAGATGATTTAGATCAGTAAGATCATAACTTGTGATTATAAAAAGAAAAAATATGCCAGAAACAAAGAATTGTCAATTAATTCAATTAAGCTTCAGATAAAATGGAAATACAGGATCGACCCCATTCCAAATCTCTTACTTTGCCATCATACTAAATAATATCTAATATTATTGCCGGTAATAATAGCCGGCATGCTTTTAAAAATTTTGATAAAAAGCTGATAAATTGGACCTAATAAAGGAGGAGAACAAATGGCCAGTTGTGTAGGAATGAAAAAAGGCGATATCTTTATTTGCAAAACATGCGGTCTTGAACTTGAAGTTATTAAAGCATGCAATTGTATGGTCGGTCAAAAATTTGCGTGCTCTGTCCCCCTGCAATGCTGCGGCAAAGACATGATAAAGAAATAACTGAAGAGGAGAAAAAATGAAAGAAAGCACTGGAAAAATAACAATGAAGGGTACTCCATTAACTCTTTTAGGTAGTGAACTCAAGGTAGGAGATCCGGCCCCTGACTTTGAGCTTGTTGCTAATGATTTGTCGTTTGTCAGGCTTTCATCGTTCCGTGGAAAAACTATCATTATTGCCTCCGTACCTTCACTTGACACCTCTGTTTGCGATCTGGAAACCCGCAGGTTTAACGAGGAGGCCATCAAATTGGGACAGGATGTTCAGATCCTGACCATAAGTATGGACCTGCCTTTTGCGCAGAAGCGATGGTGCGGAAGTGCAGGGGTGGACAGGGTTATCACACTGTCCGACCATCGCGAGGCTGCTTTTGGAAACGCTTATGGAGTCTTGATCAAAGAGTTAAGGTTGCTGGCAAGGGCAGTATTCGTTCTGGACCGTGAACACAGGATCAGATACATACAAGTAGTAAGAGAAGTGACTGATGAACCTGATTATGATGCAGTGCTGCAGGCTGTACATAAATTATTATAGCCCCTCTGCAGGGAAAATCCATTCATCTCTTATACAACGATTATATCGGGAGGTGGCCGCTCTGTTTGGTTGATAGGATAATAAAACTTAAAGCATCAGGAGAAAAAGATGGCAGGAAAATGGTCTTATAATGATTATGAGGTCGTAGAGGGACTGAAGCCGGGAAGCAAACACTTTCAGTATTTTTTTAATATCTATAGGGGCGCTGAGAAGAAATGTAATTATTGCATCTGGATTGAAAATGACGCTTTGTCCCGTTTTGATCAGTCCGAAGCCTATGATGCAATAATATCATCGAATAAAGAATCCTGGGGCAAATGGGTTAAAGAAAAAATCGACGCCGGAGATCTCAGCAACAAGGTCTTGAGATTTGGGATTAATGGAGAGGAAGAGATCAATCTCTCTGAGATGGAGCAACATCTTTCCATGGACTGATTTGAAAATTAGAGTGCGACGAACAGATTACAATTTTTTCATAGACTGCCAGAGCTGAGGTGTAGGAAATGGCGGAGATAAAAGTTGACTGTATCGGCGAGACCTGCCCGGTACCACTGGTAGAGGCGCGCAAGGCATTAAGGAAGGCCAAACAAGGCGATATTGTTGAGGTTACCGGAAACCATCCCTCTTCGAAAAAAGAGATCCCGATGGCGGTAAGAGCCATGGGGCTGGAAGTCCTGGAGATCAAAGAAGAGAAAGGGACCTGGACTATAAGAATAAGACGGTGAAAGGAGGCAAAAATCATGGCCGGGAAGGCGGCTATCATAGTTCACAGCGGTGATATGGATAAGGTTTACAGCGCCCTTATTTTAGGCAACGGCGCCTTGTCCATGGGTATGGAGGCGTCGTTGTTTTTTACATTCTGGGGCCTTCAACGCCTCAAGAAAGGAGGACTTGAGAAGGGGCAGCTTTCTAAAATGAACATGTTTGGCCTGGGCAAGTGGATGATAAAGAGAAAAATGAAACAGGCCAAGGTTGCTTCGCTGGAAAAACTGATACAGGATTTTAAGGAGCTTGGAGGCAAAATCCTGGCCTGTGATATGACCATGGACATCATGGGCGTTAAGAGGGAAGACCTCCGAAACGATTTAATATCGGATTATTGCGGAGTCGGGACATATATGAATGAGGCTAAAGACGCAACAATAACCTTGTTCATCTAATTTATGGGGTGTAAAATGTCCGGAAGACGAATTTACCTGGATAACGCCGCTTCCACCCGTTTGGATGAACGTGTGCTGGAAACGATGAAGCCGTACTTTTTCGATACATATGCGGTGGCTACCTCGGAGTTCGCCTATACTCAGGGAATAGAGGCCCGCGAAGCGCTGGATGAGGCTCGTGGAATTCTAAGTAAAGCCCTGAATGCGGATCCGGAAGAGTTCATCTTCACTTCCGGAAGCACCGAGTCGTCGAATATGGCTCTGAAAGGAGTTGCCCAGGCCTTAGGCAAAAAGAAAGGCAAGCATATCATTGTGTCTAAGATTGAGGACTTTCCGGTGCTCCACAGCGCCCAATCTCTTGAAAGGCAGGGCTTTAAAGTAACCTATCTGAATGTGGACGGTGATGGGCTCATTAATATCGATGAACTCAGAGACTCTATTTCGGATGAGACGATTCTGGTTTCTATCCAACATGCCAATCAGGAAATCGGCACGATTCAGGATATTGACGGTATAAGCAATATCTGCCGTGAGAAGGGAACCCTCTTCCATACCGATGCCACGCATACTTTCAGGCGCGTTCCACTCGATACAGTGAAATTGCCCGTGGATTTAATCACCGTATCTGCTCATACCATACATGGGCCAAAGGGTATAGGCGGTCTTTATATCCGTAAAGGGACGCCGATAGCTAAATGGATGGACGGGGGCTTTCAGGAATTCGACATGCGCGCCGGGATCGAAAATATTCCCGGAGCAGTCGGTTTTGCAAGAGCCGCAAGGTTGGTTACGTATCTGGAAAATACCCGCATGCAAGCTATGCGCGACCGCATGATAGACCGGATACTTAATGAGATACCGGCCACTACACTAAACGGCCACCGTCAAAAAAGGCTCCCGCAGAACGTCAATATCAGCTTCCATTACATCGAGGGAGAATCAATCACACTCCACCTTGATATGCATGGCATCGCGGTAAGCACAGGATCGGCCTGTTTCAGCCGTTCCCTCCAGGGAAGCCATGTTATCTACGGAATAGGCGGCGATCATGAAAGGGCTCACGGCTCGATCCGCATGAGTTTGAGCCGTTACAACACCATGAGAGAAGCAGATACGGTTGTGAAGACAATTGCCGAAATAGTAAGGGAGCTGAGAAAAATCAGCCCCCTTGGCGAAGAAAGTCATGGATAGGAGGCTTAAAAATGAAATTCCCATATAGCGAGACCGTACTGGAGCATTTTCGTCATCCCCGTAATGTCGGAAAGATCGAAGAACCGGACGGGAAATCAATGGAAGGAAGCCCCGCCTGCGGCGATATGGTGGCTGTATATATAAAGGTAGCTCCAGAAACGAATACTATCTCTGACATCAAATTTGAATCCTACGGTTGCGCATCCAATATCGCCACCGGCTCAATTATCACGGAATTGGCAAAGGGGAAAACGATTGAAGAGGCTAAGAAAATTACATGGAAGCAGGCCTCTGACGCCCTCGGCGGACTGCCCAAAATCAAGGCCCATTGTTCGGTGCTGGCCGTTGAGGGTCTGCGTTCCGCAATTACGGACTATGAGGAACGCCATGGACTGGTCAAGGAAAAGATACCTACAACCGTTGAGGCAATACGCAAACGCCTTAAGAAGGTAATGAACCCTGTAACCGGCCTGGACCTGGTGCGCACTAACCTCATAAAGGATATTTATTTAAAGGACGGCAATGCCCGTGTGGTTATCGACATGCCTGCAAATCATCAGTTTGCCCCCGCGATAAAGGAAGAGATCATGGAAAAGATAGAGCCTTTATGGGACATAAAAAAAGTAGAGGTAAAATTTACGGAATAAAATTGCCATGGCAAAGGAACTGATTAAAAGGGATGTTATGGCAATATCCATGGGGTGTGAGAACGCCGCATTACAGGCCGCAGGAACCTTCAGCCCCGATGCAAAAAGACTGTAGGGGCCTGGTCTGAAGTCCGTGTGCGAAAAACCGGGAGTGCCGCTATGCTTACTTCGGAGGGACATGACGGCTGAAAATAGACAGACTACGAAAAAGGAGAATTTGATATTCAGTCAATTAAAAGAGGCTGAACAGAAGATAAGGATACTCCATGAAATTACGAGGCTTGTCTCCACGTTTCCTCACCTGCAACATGTCCTTGATGGGATCGTTGATCTACTTGTAAAGGAATTCAAACTCGATGCCTGTTCAATTCGCCAACTGGACGGCGATGGCAATCTAAGAATAAAGAGTCATAAAGGATTGAGTATGGCCTTTATAGAAAAATCTAAGAGAAAACCTACTATTGACTGTTATTCCGGCGACTGTTTCCTTACGGGAAAGATCGTTATTATAAATAATGCAGACCAGATAGATAAGCCGTTATCAACAAACCTTATGGTCTCTGAAAATATCAAATCATTTGCCCTTTGCCCGATAAAAATTGAAGGGGAGATCATAGGGGTGCTGGGGACCGCATCGAAGAAAAAAAATTATTTTCATGAACGATTTAATGACATGATCTATATTGTTGCCAATCAGATAGGCATTGCTATCAGGATCTCACAATTATATGAAGAAATCTATTTATTGAACCAACATCTTGAAGATAAAATAAAGGAGCGCACCGCAGAACTGGAAAAAAGAACACAGGAATTGATCGTTGCCGAAAAACGTGCTGCCTTATGTGAAATGTCAGGCATGATAGCCCACGAGCTTCGGAATTCACTCATGATAGTGGGTGGTTTTACCAAAAGAATATATGAGAGAATTGTTGATGACGACCCCGATAAAAAAGACATGAAAATCGTCATGAATGAAGTCAGAGTGTTGGAGGAGAAGGTCTCAAAGATAATAAATTCAGGGAAAAATGATAATTAAATAGATTAGATTCGACATTAAGAAGGAGGAGAACAAATGGCCAGTTGCGTAGAAATGAAAAAAGGCGATATCTTTGTCTGTGAAACATGCGGTCTTGAACTTGAAGTTGTTAAAACATGTGCCTGTGTTGCAGGAGAAGAGGTTTCGTGTACATCCCAATTACAGTGTTGCGGCAAGGATATGATAAAGAAGCAGTAAAAGATCAAAAAAACACGCGGCAAGAGATGATATCAAGGTCATGCAAGAAAAAGAACGAAAAAAGGGGCAAAGATTCACCGATTACTGGAAAAACAAAATACCATGCTGGGAAATGACCCATTGTCCCGGAGAGATACGCGATGATTGTCCTTCTTACAATAACAGACGATGTCCCTGCTGGGAAATGGAGGGCACCTATTGTAAATGGGCAGATTGGGGCTCATTGGGTATTGATACCGAGACATGTTCAATTTGCAGGGTATCCCTTACCTATAGCAGACGTAGACCTATACGGATCAGGCTTAGAGGAAGGGGAATTAAGCTATTAATACAACGCTGACCTGTCAAGGCAAGGTCATCAAGGATGAATTTCATTTTGGAGCATACGGATATATGGAATTTCTGAAGATAAGCAAGGCCCAATTCCAATTATCCGTTGGCAGGATGATTGATGAAAATTTTGTGTATGGTGTAAAGGCCAAATCTCCCTCCTATGAGTTTGACAGACTATTCACAGCTGATGAATTATGTCTTAACTACAATATAACTCTGCTTTCTCCCAATAAGTATTTCCTTCCTCCCAGGACGCCTCTCATGGGTTTTAAACTGGACGGGAAGATCAGTGTGGATTCCATGGTTGGAGCTCAGCCCGGCATCATTATCGGTATTCATCCTTATGACTTACATGCGCTGAAACTACTTGATGCGGTGTTCCTTGGCAACTTAAAAGACGCCTATTACCAGGCGCGCCGACAGGTCATCGCCATCATCGGCATCGATTGTTTACAACCATGGCAGTATAGTTTTGCTGCAAGCATGGGAACAGCTTTTCCACCGGCCGGTTTCGACTTATGGCTTACCGATACCGGAGACAAATATCTAATTGAGGTGGGATCGGAAAAAGGGGAGGAACTATGCCGGAAATACCTTGACGCATCTGAGGCCGGTGAAATTGAGGTGAAACAAAGAGAGAAATTACGAGAGGAATCCTTAAGTCGTTATAAACTTTCTCTGGATATCTCTCCGCAGCTAATACCGGAGGTATTGAATTCCGGTTGGAATAGCTCCATGTGGGAGGAACTGGGTGAAAAGTGCTTTTCGTGCGGATCATGCACCATGGTGTGCCCGACCTGCGTCTGCTTCGATGTCAGAGACACTACTGAACTTAACCGGCTTTCCGGCGAACGCTACAGAATATGGGACAGCTGCATGTTCGATGCCTTTGCGACAATAGCGAGTGGAGAGAATTTCCGACCGACCGGAACAGACAGGTTAAGGCACAGGCTGTACCGCAAAGGCAAATACATGCTGCAACGCTGGGGTCGGCTTGGGTGCGTCGGCTGCGGCCGTTGCATTCATGCCTGCCTTGTCGATATCGCTAGCCCTGTGTATGCCTATAACCGATTGGCGAGGGAGGCAAGGACGGGGTGATAAATAAATCAAACAGTGAATCTCTCTATTTCCCGAGACCCACAAAACTTATCGATGTTACGGCGCTGTCAGAGAGGGAAATACTATTTCGATTGCGGTTAGAAGATGGTAATGCCCTGTACCACATTCCCGGTCAGTTTGTTGAGGTTTCCATCCTGGGGACGGGAGAAGCGCCTATCTCGATCGCGTCATCTCCCACTCAAGGAGATGCCTTTGAACTGGCGATCAGGGCGGTAGGGAATGTCACGCAGGCCTTACACCGACTGCAGCCCGGTGATACCATAGGAATACGCGGCCCTTTTGGAAACGGCTTCCCAGTTTCCGAATTGAAAGACAGAGATCTGTTATTTATAGCCGGTGGTATCGGATTTTTCCCACTCCGCTCAATGATTCAATATGTTTTAGACATGCGGCCTCTGTTCGGTAAAATCATACTGCTATACGGTTGCCGCCAGCCGGCTGAGCAGCTGTTTCATCAAGAACTGAAGGAATGGCGCGAGCGTGATGATGTCCTGATCATGGACACGGTGGACCGTTGTCCTCCGGAAACAGAGTGGGAGGGAAACGTGGGGGTTATTACTACGTTATTTCCCGGTATTAATATACTGCCTGCGCGAACTACCGCCCTTGTGGCCGGCCCTCCGGTTATGTACCGATATGTCGTTGCCGAATGTTTAAAAAAAGGAATAGCAAAGGAACGCATAATTCTTTCGCTTGAAAGGAGAATGAAATGCGGCATAGGCCTCTGCGGTCATTGTCAGATCGATAATGCATATGTATGCCTGGATGGGCCCGTTTTCAATTATGCCAAATTGGAGCAGCTCAAGGAGGTGGAATTATGAAACCAAAGGTCGCTGTTTTTGACTTTACATGCTGTGAGGGCTGTGAGCTTCAGATACTCAACTGCGAGGAGGAATTGGCCGACCTGCTATCGGCTTTGGATTTTGTGGAATTCAGAGAGGCGATGACGGAAAAGGCAGATTACTACGATATCGCGTTTATTGATGGAGCCTGTTCAAGAAAATCTGAAATGGCAAGATTAAAGGATATCAGGAAGAGAGCCAGGATGGTGATACCCATAGGGGCGTGCGCATGCATGGGCGGGGTTAATTGCCTTAAAAATTATTATCCTATGGATGAGGTATTAAGAAGCGAATACGGGGAGAAGGCGGAATACTATGAGACTATTCCTGCAAGACATGTCAGCGCCGTAATACCTGTTGATTTTTTTATTCCCGGCTGTCCTATTGTTAAAAAGGATTTTATAAGGGTCGTCCAGGAGATACTGGCCGGACGGATTCCATATCAATATAATGATCCCGTTTGCGCCGAATGTAAAGTCGCGGGGAACGTCTGTGTTTTTGAGAAGGGTATGACCTGTCTTGGGCCGATAACCCGTGGAGGGTGCGAGGCTACCTGTATTACCGGCGGCGCCGTATGCTGGGGTTGCCGAGGTTTTATCGATAAACCAAACATAATCGCCGAAAAACTCATACTGGAGCAGGCAGGGCTGTCTGTGGAGGAAATCAGCAAGAGATTTAACTTGTTTAATGCATGTAAGGATCGCATTTGAAGGTAAAAATAAAAACACAAGGCAACCAAATAACCAGGGTGGAAGGCCACGGTAGTCTGGTACTGCGGTTCTCAGGAGGGAAGCCTTCCGTGGTAAGATGGGATATCACTGAGTCACCCCGTTTTTTTGAATTTATGCTTAAAGGCAGACCATGGCATGACGCCCATGTCCTGGCCTCCCGCATCTGCGGCATTTGTTCGGTCTCTCATCAATTTGCATCGCTCGCAGCCACTGAAGAGGCCTTCGGCATCCATGTTTCGGAGCAGTCGATTTTGCTTCGAAAACTCCTTTATGCCGGCGAGATCATTGAAAGTCACATGCTGCATGTATATATGCTGGCAATTCCTGATTTCTTCGATGCAGGCAGCGTTTTCCCCCTTATGGAAACAGCCAAGGACGTGGTAATGACCGGTCTTCGGTTAAAAAAACTGGGTAATGATATCAAGGAGCTTATAGGGGGAAGAGCGATACATCCTCAGACCCCTATGGTCGGAGGTTTTGGGAGGCTTCCCGGTAAACAGACCTTGCTCTCCTTAAAGAATCTCCTGAACGAGGCTATACCGGACTTATTAACGACGGTAGAGCTTTTCAGGGGACTGAGCATCTCTCAGTTCAGAAGGGATACGGAATATATCTCGCTAACCCATCCGGATGAATATGCCCTTATCCGGGGCTTACTATACTCGACAGAAACCGGTTCCGCTAAACTGGACGAATACGCTGATATCGCCATTGAGTACATTGTCCCGCACTCAACAGCAAAGTTTGCAAGGCATGTGAGGGAATCATATGCAGTTGGGGCCTTATCCCGTATAAATATAAACCGTAAAAAACTGAATCCGATGGCTGTTCAGACAGCTGATGAACTGGGTATAGGGACGATCTGCTCTAATCCCTTTGTTAATACAATGGCTCAAATCGTGGAGACTGTTCATGAGGTTGAAGAGGCCCAGGATATTGTTAAAAAATTACTGGAAAACGGAATTGCCGAAGAAAAATTAACCGTGGAGCCCCGGGCAGGCAGGGGTATCGGCGCAGTGGAGGCGCCCCGGGGCCTTCTTATTCATGACTATATCTATGACAGCAACGGCAGGATTGTCAGTGCCAATTGTGTTATACCAACAAATCAAAACCACGCAAATATCCAATACGATCTGGAAGAGCTGGTCCGGATTAACTCTGATAAAAATGAGGATGATTTAAGAAAATTATGTGAAATGCTGATCAGGTCTTATGATCCCTGTATCAGCTGTTCTACGCACTAAGGCTATTTCATATTGTCGTTTAAAAGGAGAGGAGAATTTTATGGATGATCGACAGATTAGAGTATTATTTGTCTGTGTTCACAATTCAGCAAGAAGCCAAATAGCTGAAGCGTTTTTAAAACAAATGGGCGGAAGATTATT
>JAFGIC010000061.1 GCA_016929815.1 Deltaproteobacteria bacterium | reverse complement strand
CGGGAAAACCTTGATGGATTAGGATTCCTGAAAGAAAAGATGCACGTACATCCGAGAAACATATTTTAAGAAAGATAAAAAAGCCCGAATTATTAACTTTCTCATAATAGAAACTACATAACATTTCCGTAAAAGCTGCTGGATTCCGGCCTTCGCCGGAATGACGGCAGTGAAGTAAATTATGAGACAATTAATAAAACACCTGGGTTTTAATTCAGGCTTTCCGGTATCCGTTAAGATCGGCAAAGTACCTTATGCCCAAAAGGATAGGGTTCTAATGTTAGATAAATATTATCCAAGTATAAAAAGTTTATAAAAACTCCCTGAAGAATTTATTAAGGGATTTCAGATTCCATACCCGTAAGTCATATTTCTTCATGTAATCCTTACATTAATATAACAGTATTATAACCGTGCATGTATTGATTTTTACAGCATATTAAATATACTTTTTAAAAATAAATAGGGTACTTTGCTGAACCTTGTGCAGGTTAACATGAAGCCCAAAATCAAGCGCGCTTTTCAGTTTCTGTTCGGGTATTCCTTCTGGGTTATAACTTGCCTATCATCACTTCATACTCTTTCTGAATAGATGCAAGTCAAAGGTCTTCAAATGTGCCACGAGATTTTACTGAATGATCGATGTTTGCATATGTAATTTTATTCCATATGTTGAAAGCTATTACATAATTAATAATAAAGGAGATAATATGAATCGAATAATATTATTATGTTTATTTGCGGTCACGATGTCTTATGCGGCGCCCGGCATGGCCTGCATGAATATTGGTAATTCTGCGTACACTTTATCCTATGATGCAACAATTGATTTTAACGATGGGGATCTTCTGGGCCTTGAAACCGGCGATATTGTAACGGATCAATGGGAGGATTCAGGCGTAAACTTCGGCGATGGAGTTATGAAATGGTCGAAGTACACAATGCTTGGCACGCCTGGACTGTACGGTTCGGTTTTTACCGGCCCTATCGGTTCAATCTATTTCAATCAGGATGTCAGCGCGGCAGCCTTTCAGTTTTATACCCTTCCGACATGGTCGTCATCAATAAAGATTCAGGCAAAAAACAACGGAGAAACGGTTGATGTGATTAAGATAGGAAGAACAGGGAACTGGTACCAGAGCGATTTCCGGTATGCCTTTTCCGGTATTATTTTTGATGAACTGAATTTTAATACAGGCGCCCTGTACTGGAATCTCGACAACCTGAAGTTCACTCCTGTCCCGATCCCGGCTGCCATATGGATGCTGGCTGGAGGCCTGCTCGGGCTGATAGGTTTAAAGAGGAAGGAGGCGGACCGAGGAGGTGTCGGTCAATAGATTCATAGGAGGCGGGATCAATAATTCAGATACTCTCTTTTTCATCTTAAGCAATAAATAAAAATATTCTAATAAGAAATTAATAAACGGATGAGAATATTTTAGTATTGAATCATTAAACATTAAGACATGTTTTATTGAAACAGGAGAAGAGTGGAACGATCATGGCGGTGTTGCGGTTTTACGGTCAATCGGGAGTAGTAATATTCAGATTTTTCATTTCCCTATTAATTGCATTGACTTTATTCTTCATAGACGAAGCGAGGTGCAAGGAAGGGGCAGATGTCATTATTGCTGAAAGATCCTTTGATTTCGGTGCGATAAAGGAAGGAACTCCAATAGAGCATACCTTCACTGTTGTAAACAATGGATCATCTCTATTGAAAATAACCGCTGTGAAACCTGATTGCGGATGCACTTCCTCGGAATTTGACAGTGAGATATCTCCGGGGCGAGAAGGCCACATAACCCTTAAAATGGACACCAGCGGTTATAAGGGCAGGATAAAAAAGGCCGCCAGGGTGTTCACCAATGACCCCGACAATGAGATGATCCTCCTTTACCTGGAGGCCGTAGTCAAACAGCCTATTCTGATGTCAAAGGAATACGTTGTATTCAAGGGAGCTCCCGGGGATGTTTTAACGGAGTCTATTATAATTGAGGCGCAGGAGAACACACCCCTTGAGATTGAGACTCTTGACTATACTCTGGATGACAATGTGATCTTCAGTATGGAAGAGATTGAAAGAGGAAGGGCCTACAGATTGAATTTCAGTAATAAGCCTGAACTTTCAGGGGTCTTTTCAGGACAGTTGCGATTAAAGACGAATTATCCTGAACAGCCGGAGATCCTGATTAAGATCAGGGGCCGGTTTATCGGTTAATCTTATGGCTGATTTAATGAAATGAGGATAACCATGAAAAGAACTAAGACATTAATTTTTATCTTTATTATCATGCTGTGTATTTTAAAGCATGATGCAGGGAATGCCTCAATCGCACAGGACGGTGTGCAGTACAAAGACGGCCTTTTAAGCGTGAACATCCGGAATGCCTCATTAAAGGAGTTCCTTAAAATAATATCTGAGAAGACCGGTGTGGAGATATATGTCTTCGGCGCGAAAGAAGGCTCTATAACTGCTAATTTTACCGGGAAATCTCTCGAGAAAGGCCTGAGTTCAATATTAAGAGACTGCAATTTCGCTATTGTATTCAGCGAAAATAAATTGGGAAGCGGGGTCCACTGGTACGAGCCATTGTCAATGGGAAGCTCAGGACATTCGCGAGCTGCGGGCATAAAAGGAGCGTCCGGCGCGCCTTCATCCTCCGGAACCAAAAGAACAGCCAAAGTATCAGGAACAGAATCCGGACCTGTTATAAATAAAGGCCCGGCCTTGTCCGGTACGGATTCTTCAAAACAGGGCATTAAAGATGGAGAGCAGGAAGAGGCTTCTGAATATTACCTAGGCAACAACATTGCATCCGGTTATAGAAATGCCTCTAACGGGGATGACGGCAATGAAGATAACGGGGATAAAGAGGGTAATGATGAATATCCTTATGATGACAATGATGATGAATCCTCTTCAGATGCGAACCAAACGGAAGAATCAATAGCCGATTACGAGGAGAACGAAGATAATGCCGATGTCGAGAGCGACGGGGAAGAGGGTTCATTCGCTGAGGAAGAGGATCTGCCCTCATGGTATTATGAGGGTATGTCACGGGAAGAGACAAAACTAAGATACAGGATCGATACTCTTGAAAAGCAGATAGAAAGCGGATATGCGGACAGGCAGTATGACCTCTGGTCAAGCATAAAAAGCGAAGATTATCTAACACACACCAGTTATTGGCTCGAAATTTATCAGGAACGCCTGGATAATTTAACAGCCAATTGATTTTGAATAATCACGACCCCTATAAAAGGAGCATCAGTAATGAAGGCAAACCTGAACGGTTTTGGAGATGGAGAAGCAAGTAGAGGGATAAGAAGGGAAAAATCCGGCAAACTCGAAAAGTTTGAAATGCTTATAAATAAAATAGAAGCTCTGATAGATACAGGTTTCACAGGTTATGTAAAGATCAATTTCAGCCAGGGAAGCATCGGCAGGGTGGAGAAATTCGAAGAGATATTGAAAGAATTAAAGGTCAAATAATAGTAAATGGTTACATCAAAATATTGGAGCATGAAGTAATATGAAAAATTTTCTGTATGTCCTGACGGTTTCAGTATGCATAACATTACTTGCTCTGCCGGCATTCTGTTTCGACAGGAATGACCTTGTGCAGGTCGTTTATAACGAGAATGACAATGAAGTCGCCATCAATCTGGGCGATATTTCCGGAATCGATTTTACTGCTTCAAACCAGGTTATTTCGGATGCAGGGTCAGTCAGTTTAAGTCAGTTTGTTACAATAAGCACATGGGAAGATCTGAGCCTGGCCTTTTTTGCCGGCGATAACAGCACCTATAATATATGGTTTGCGACCACAAAAGATACCATTTCGGGTATAAGCACTGCAGGTTATACACCTTTCCAGAGCGCTGCAACAAGCCTCTACACCTACTTTAACACAGATGGTACTGACGATGGACTGTTTATCGGCGCAGCAGCCACAAGCGGCACAAATTCCTATGATGAGCGAATGAATTCAAATTCAACCGCCCCGGGCTATTATTCCGGTTTTAACAACACGGATACAAGTTTCGGTGAGGCTGATCTTGGTGCCCTTGTAACCGACGGATATGTGGACATGTATCTCTATCATTATACCGGCGTCACATTGGACAAAGGGCCGGATACCGATACCGATTATACCTGTATTATCAGGGTTTATTCGGATGGGAGCACAGTACTCAACCCCCCAATAACGGTGAATCATGCCCCTACCATAAGCGGCGCCCCCGCAACAAGCGTTAACGAGGATTCTGCCTACAGCTTCACTCCAACGAGCAATGATATTGATGGCGACCCCCTGACTTTCAGCATAACAAATAGGCCGGCCTGGGCGAATTTTAATAATGAAACAGGTGAATTGAGCGGTACACCTTCAAATTCGCACGTTGGAACAACTACGGGAATTGTCATTAGCGTTACGGATGAAAATTCAGATCCCGTTTCATTGCCTGCTTTCAGCATTACGGTTGCCAATGTAAACGATTTACCGACAATCAGCGGGAGCCCGGATACGAGCGTGAACGAGGACTCGGCCTACAGCTTCATACCTATAGCGAGCGATATTGATGTCGGAGATAAACTGACCTTCAGCATAACAAATAAACCATCCTGGGCTGAATTCAATGAAAACACATGCGAATTGAGCGGAACGCCAAGCAACACAAACGTCGGAATAACCACGGGGATAGTCATTAGCGTTACGGACGGCAATTCAAGCCCAGTGTCATTGCCAGCCTTTAATCTGAACGTTGTAAATGTAAATGATGCTCCGACGATAAGCGGCATGCCAGGGACAATAGCTGTACAGGATGAGGAATACAGTTTCACCCCGACGGCGAGCGATGTTGATATCGGCGACACCCTGACCTTCAGCATAACAAATAAACCATCCTGGGCTGAATTCAATGAAGACACGGGCGAATTGAGCGGAACGCCTTCAATCTCCGATATAGGAACAACAACCGGCGTAGTCATAAGCGTGACCGACGGAACGGTTATAGCCTCTCTTGCCCCCTTTGATTTGATGGTCAAAGCCTCTAATAATGCCCCACAGATCAGCGGCACGCCCTTAACAAGCGCAGATGAAGACGCCGATTATAATTTTACGGCCACGGCGAGCGACGCAGACGGAGACGAACTGATCTTTTCCATTGAGAACAAACCTGCATGGCTTACCTTTACCACCACCACCACAACATGCACCCTTGCCGGCACGCCAGGGGTGTCGGATATCGGCACAACAACGGGCATTGTCATAAGCGTTACCGATGGTCTTGCGACAGCATCCCTGCCTGCCTTTGACCTTGTAGTTGTTCATGTAAACCACGCGCCTGTCATATCGGAAATAAACGGCCAGACAATAAACATCGGCAATTCATTTGTAAGTTTTGACCTGGATGATTATGTCTCCGACTCAGATCATGGGGATTCGGAACTGACGTGGACATTTGGCGGGAATATCGCCATGACCATATCCATTGACGGGGATCATGTTGTTACAATAACATCGTCGGATGATGTGTGGTACGGAGCGGAAGATATTACATTTACCGCGGAAGACCCGGACGGGGCTGCGGACTCGGAAACGGCGACATTTACAATCCAGCTCACACCTCCCGCCCCCCCGAGTGTAAATTCCCCGGCTGATGGAAGCGAGGAGACCGAAAACCCGCCGGTGCTTTCTGTAAATAATTCCACTTCCGCGGGGGGATTAACCCTGAACTATGACTTTGAGCTTGACGGTGAAGAGACATTCTCGGATCCTCTGGCAGTTGCCTACGACCTCCCTGAAGGTGAATCTATTACCTCATGGGATATAAGCGAGACATATCCCGAATTAACACTCTTGGAAAACGCAACCTATTACTGGCGGGCCAGGGCCTATGATATTGCTGAAAGCGAGTGGTCGAATACGGCCAGCTTTTTCATGAACCAGGAGAATGAAGCCCCTTGCCAGCCTGGTTTAAGTTCACCTTCAAATAATTCTTCCGTAAGTGATCTGTCACCAATCCTGGAGGTTACAAACAGTAATGATCCCGATGGGGATGATATTATCTATGAGTTTGAGGTATATGACTTCCAGTTTACGGACAATAATAATCCCGGCGGATCCCCAGTTGATACGGGATCTGCTGAAGAGGACAACGACGGTGCAACATCATGGACCCTTGGGAGCGATCTTACTGAGGACACATCCTACTGGTGGCGTGCCAGGGCCTTGGATGAACACGGGGTTGCAAGTGAATGGATAGGCCCCTATAAGTTTACAGTGAACACTACGACAAACGCGCCAACCATGCCGACATTTTCCAGCCCTGAATCAGGCGGGGAGGTGACAACCCTGACTCCACTCCTTGTCGTAAATAATTCCACGGATGCGGACAGCGACGAACTAACCTATATATTCCAGATCGACGCCTCCAGCAACTTTAACAGCACGGGTGCAGGTCCGTTGGGTGAAGCAGATGTAGGCGAGGGATCAGGCGATACGACCTCATGGCAGACTCCGGCGCTTAGTGAAAACGAGACATATTACTGGAGGGTCAAGTCATCGGACGGCGTTTATGAGAGCGGCTGGTTGACATCCTATTTTGTGGTTAATGTCGAGAACGAGGCCCCTGCAAAACCGGTCTTGCGATATCCAGAAGACGGTGCAACCATGGGCACTTCCGGTCCGACGCTGAAGACGTTCAGTGCGGATGACCCTGACGGAGATGAAATATCCTATGTCTTTGAGATATGCAGCGGCGGTGAATGCACCTCCTCTGATGAGACTGTATCCCTTGAATGGAAGGTGAGCGGGCTTAAGAACAACACCGAATACACCTGGTCAGTGAAGGCCATTGACGAAAATGGCATGGAAACAGAATCGGATCCATGGACATTCACTGTTGTTACAAATTCTACGCCCACACCGCCAAGATTGAATAATCCGGTATCAGGGGGATCAGTATATTCGGGAAATCCTGTGGTGCTGTCCGTAAAAAATTCAACGGATGAGGACAAAGATCCACTGACCTATTTCTTTGAGGTATACGCTGAGGATGGCGGGGAGGCTGATTTCGCCAACCTGATTGAAGCCGGTCCGAGCGAGGAAGGGACGCTTATTACCGAATATCAGGTGCAGGCCACATTGTCTGAGGGTGCGACCTATTATTGGCGGGCGCAGGCCTATGACGGAGAGAATTACAGCTCCTATACCTCAACCTTCAATTTTATATACTCTGCTGAGGCGCCGGCCTATGATGTAGATGTTATAAAATCTGAGATTATATACGCCTCGGTCATCGCGGCACTAGGGGATAATGAGACATATGACATTACGGTGGATGACGATGAAAGTGGGATAAAGGGGGTAACCCTTTTAATTCCAAAAGGCGCTATTTCAAGCAATATTAATATCACCATTGGAATAGCAACAGGAACCCCGAGCCTGCCTTCAGGGGTGGCAGTGGCGGGGAATATTTTGAATTTCGGGCCTGAAGGCACGGAATTTGATGTCCCTGTTGCAATAAAGATTCCTTATACGCAGGAATATCTGACAAACCTGGGCCTGGACGACCCGAATGATCTTAAATTATATACATACAGCAGCCTGACCGGGGAATGGGAGATCCTTTCACCGAGCAGTGTGGATACGGAAGACATGTTGGTGGAATATGAGGTCAGCCATTTCTCCATATTCACATTCGGGACCTCAATCACGAATGAATCGGATGAGGAAAAAGATTCAGACGGCAGGTCCGGGTTATGCTTTATTTCAACAGCCGGATTGCATTTGCAGCCATGGCAGGCAATTTTGTCGCTTTCAGGATTTTTTACTGTTCTGTCCGTCTTAATCTGCCAGGGTCGGCGTCGAAACAAATAATGTTACACGAAGTTCGACAGGTCTGCCCTTAAATCATGTTGATCCTGTCAAATAATTAAGGCGTTTTCTATGGATTTTATTCCTCCCGGCTTCCAAGCGTCCCAGCCTCCCGGCCGGGTAGGTATGAACTTTTGAGATTTAAACTGTGAACCTTGAACTATGAACCGTGAACCCTGAACCGTGAACCCTGAATCGTGAACCCTGAATCGTGAACCCTGAACCGTGAACAAAAAAACTCTTTTTAAGAAACATTTAATTGACCTGTAATAAAAATCTAACAAAGGGGCAGTATACTAGGATCAAGATTTAAAGGATTGATAATGTAAAGGCGTTTACAAAAGAGCGGATAATTTTTGGTACTTCGCTGCCGATTAGAAACAGGAAGCCAGGATGAATAATAGTTATATAATGGTCTGGGTTTTATTAATCTAATCGGAAAGGAACTGATGAAAATGAAAAAAAAGCTCATAAGTACAACCGTTTTATGCATCTTGTGTTTAATCGGAATAGGTGTGCAAGTCTCTGAAGCCGCTTTTTTTGATTTTGATAATCTGCCATATCCCGGGGACTCGTCCGATATCGAGAGCTATATGGAGGACATTTACGGCTCGGATATAACCGTTGCGAATGCTGTCGTGGGTGATGGGATAGGGGAGGGGCCTCTCGGACCTGACCACTATATCCAGAGTTCTCTTTCATTGGGATATGACTGGTTTGAGATCTCATTTAATGAGGTTCCTATTAATGAGGTATCTTTTGAATGGGGTTCAACATTAAATAGATTTATTGCCGAAGCCGATGGCGTTGTCATTCTTGATACAGGAATTGTCGGCTATGATTATGGGATATTTTCAACTGTCTTTGAAAATCCTGTAACAACCCTTATGTTCCATGACAGCTTTCTTGGTGAAGTAGGAATCGACAACCTTGATGTAACTCCCGTTCCACTACCCGCTGCAGTATGGTTCCTTGGGTCAGGGTTGATAGGCCTTGCAGGCGTTAGGCGGAAGTCCGGCAAGAGATAATCAAAATATAATTCGCAGACAATAAAAACCTAATATAAGGAAGATACATTGTAATCATTATAAGAAGGCTTGATACACTGAAAAAAATATTATGGGTTTGTAGGGTACTTCGCTGACGATTGGAAACAGGAAGCCCGGATCAATAACAACTTAAGGGATTGGTCCGGGCTTTTTTTATAAAATAAACGGACAAGAAAGGAGGTTTTATAGGATAGAGATTAGGGAAAAAGGGTGCATAAAAAGAGGAGACCCTCCAGAAAAAGCCAAAGCCCGGGCGACCGGGTGACGGAAAGCCCAAGGTCTGTATCAGGGGGAAATGATCAAATAGTGAATTGGAAAAACAGTTAAATAGGGAAAATAGAGAATGGGAAATATAGTTTCACCATTAAAATGAGTAACCTAATAATCAATTTCACAATTCAACAAATTAACCATTTGACCAAAGCAGACAGCAGGGTTGCCTGAGGAAAGCGAGATTAAACATATTTTTTGGAGGATAATTAACATGAAAAGATTATTAAGTTTGATTATTGCGGTTGGTTTGATGTTCGGCGTTGCCGGGAATGCCTTGGCGGCATTCGACAGAAATGACCTTGTGCAGGTCGTTTATAACGAGAATGACAATGAGGTTGCCATCAATCTGGGCGATATCTCTGAAATCGATTTTAATGCTTCGAATCAGATTATTTCAGATCCCGGGTCAGTCAGTTTAACTCAGTTTGATACAATAGACACCTGGGAAGATCTGAGCCTGGCCTTTTTTGCGGGCGACAACAGCACATATCAAATATGGTTCGCGACAACTAAAGATACCATTTCAGGTATAAGCTCTGCAGGTTACACACCTTTCCAGAGCGCGGCAACAAGCCTTTACAGCTACTTCAACACAGACGGAATTGACGATGGACTGTTTATCGGCGCATCAGCAACAGCGGGCACAAACTCCTACGATGAGAGAATGAATTCAAATTCAACCGCTCCGGGCTATTATTCCGGTTTTAACAACACGGATACCAGTTTCGGTGAGGCTGATCTTGCTGCCCTTGTCACCGATGGATTTGTGGACATGTATCTCTACCATTATAACGGTATTACATTGGTTAATGGCGCGAATGGGTCTCAGTACACCGCCGTCTTAAGGTATTTTGCAGACGGAAGCACAGTTTTGAATCCGATAACCTCCCCTGTTCCTGTTCCTGCAAGCGTTCTTCTTTTCGGTTCAGGGCTTTTAGGGCTTTTCGGAATCAGAAGAAAAAGAGCTTAATAAAAAATGACAAATACAAACATACTTTTAAAAAAGGAGAATAAAAATGATTAAAAAACTGGTTCAAACGGCAATTATCGGGGGCGCACTGCTTGGTATGACCGCAGGCGCCAGTGCAGATACCATAAACATCAATATCTATGGTGCATCGGCACAATATGATTTCTGGACTAATGCTGCCGGTGATTTTCTTACGGATCAAGGCTGCTCAGGCACTGTCTATACTGCAGTGGATGCGGACGATAAACACGGTATCGCAAAGTGCGATGATCTGAACGGCGACACTGTTTACATCCGTTACAGCTCAAAGGCTTCATTTGACGGGATCAGGTCCGTGCAGGGGCTGGACCCTGATGGTGATTCCGGCTCATGCGCTGATAACGAGCGTGAGATGGCAAATGAAGCGGACACGAACTGGACCACAGGCGAAGTAAACTCACTTTCATGTGAGGACGTTACGATAGGCGCCTCCGACGTGGCGGCGGCAACTTTTCAGCAGGAAAGTCACGGACTTGAACTCGGACCCAAGGTAGATGATGAAAATCTATGGGAAGACAGGTCGATCTATAACATTACGATGGATTCCAACTATAATGTATTCAGGCCGATTGTAGTGCCCTTTGCCTTTTTCAGGAACGCGAATTCCTCAACTCCTGTTCCCTATGACAATATGTCAAGGCTGATGGCGACGGCCCTATTCAGCGGTCAGGTAACCGACTGGAACGAGTTTGATCCTTCCAAAAGCAGCCTTCCCGTAGTCATATGCATGCGCCACGCCGGCTCAGGCACCCATGCCACACTTGACGCGGCAGTAATGAGAGGAGACTACACATTAATGAATACTGAGGCGCTCCCCGGCTCGTTCCCCGTAACGATGGGATTGCAGCCCGTTACATATTTTAATGACGGGTCTTCCGACATGGCGAGATGTATAGGAGGCGCTGGAACCAGATCAGGTTATGAAACTTATACTGGTGTAGGCGCTGTAGGCTATGCCGATTCCGATAAGGTTAAGATGTCTGACGGGACTCTGCCTGCTCCGAACAATATTGCCGGGGAGTACCATGATTTAGCCGGTTACGGAGACCTGAAACTTATGACATGGCAGGGTGAATCAGCCGTCAAGATCAATATCGTGAACGGCAAGTATGATTTCTGGTCTGCTCAGTGGCTTTATACCTCCCCGAGCGAGCCTGATGCAGTCAACGATCTTGTGGACGCTCTTGTTGCTTATGCTTCGGTTCCCGCAAATCTTCCCCCAAGCAAGGCTGCTTATTGGGCTACACAGAATGAGATGAAGGTAGAGAAGGCAACAGACTTTACCTATCCGAAATTCAAATAAGAGATTTAACCGTTTCATGAAGTCTGTTTAAGATCAATATTTTTAAAAGGGCCTCTCCAGAGGCCCTTTTTTTATAAGATTGAAAATTAATAAAAGTCTAACTTTAAGCTAAGAGTCTCTTAATAATACAGGGGCATATTTAAAAAAGGTTCAAGGCGAAAGGCTCGATGTGCAAGGTAAAGACACAGAGAATAATAAAGCCGGCAAGCCGGTTGAACAGGTGAGGTCAAATATAGAAAAATGAATATCAATATGTTTAAAGGCACTGTTTTATCTCTTCTCATTTCTTTAGGTGTCATTATTTCAATAACAGGATGTCAGACAGCCAATAAAAATATAGTAACTGAACATCGAGTTATCAAGGCGGGCGATAAGGTAACGGTGGACTTCACATGCCGCCTTAAGGACGGAGGCATTGTGATGACCACTGATGCAGATGTCCTAAAGGATGAAAATAAGGCAAAGGCCGGCATATTCCTTCCCTTAAAGGAATATGAGCCCATACCTATAGTTGCAGGCAGCGGAAAAGGAGGCCCTGATTATGGAAAATTAAAATCCCTGGAGAATGAAATTCTGGAGGAACTGAGCCTGGTTGTTGCAGGCATGGAAGAAGGATCCAGCGCATCCTTTGAAATAACATCAGAAAGCACCCTTGGGCTGAATGAAGATGAGAGATACCTGAGCCTTTCGCGGGTCAGAAGACAGCCTAAGAAACAGAAGGTTAATCCTGTTGCCTTTGAAAAATCACAGGGCAGGGCACCTGTGCCCGGCGATATTGTTTTATCTGAAGAAATTGAAGGGGTATCAATTACGGTAGTTTCGGTCACCGAAAAGGAGATGGAGGTGCGCCTTGAAGCAAAGGAAGGAACCATGGTTTATACTCCGCTTGGCAAAGGAACCATTTATGACGCGGGAGATTATTATAAAATAATTATCGATATCCATGAGGGACAGCTCATCAGATCAGGAGTTATAGTTGGAAGGGTCACGGTTGTTGAAGAGGATAGGTTCACAATAGATTATGGACACCCCTTCGGCTACGAAACTCTTGTCTGTGATGTCATGGCAAAGAAAGATAGGACGGCCAATGAAAAGGAAGACAAACAATAACAGGAAGATCATTCCCTTTAATATTGCCTTGTGTTTTCTGGGGGTCTTTTTATTTTTGGGCATGCCTCATGAAGTGTCGGCAGGGGATAAACATCCAAAACAAGACGATTTAATCAATGCCCTTGAATCGGCTTATACTGAGGCAAAAGAAAAGGTCGACGGCACCGTAGATATCGATCTCGCGGAGATTTCAGGGATTGTTCAGGAAGGAGACCTTTTAGCCGTCAACTATTCGTTGAGCCTGGAGACAGGCGAACTGTTGAGGACAAATATCCCGGGGTTCAGCGAAGATACCGCAAAGACAAAGGCAGCCGAATATCAGGAATCTCCGCTAAAAACGCCTTTGACGGTCCTGGCCGGGAAGAGGGAACAGTTTCCAGGTATTCATGATACCGTGCTGGGCATGAAGACGGGTGAGACCAGGCAGGCAGTTGTCCTGCCGGAGGATGCCTATGGCCCCAGAACAGATGACAAGGTTAAGATATTTTCCTCAACAAGAAAAGTACCCAGGATGACAAGACTGACTCAGGAAGAGTTCATTGAGCAATTTAGATCAACGCCGGAGAAGGGAGGCACAGTAAGAATCATACCATACTTTGATCATAAGATCGTTGATATAACCGGGGGGCAGGTAATACTTGAGGCCGATGTAAAAGGGAGATTTATATCAAAGGATGAATTTGGAGATACGAGCATTGTCCTGAAGGACGACAGTGTAATAATAACACTTGAGCCTAAGCTGGGCGCAGACTTTAATGTGGACACTGAAACAGGAAAAATCGTCTCGATAGACGAAAAGACCTTCACTGTGGATTGTAATCACCCCCTGGCAGGAAAGAACCTGGTTCTGGATATAGATGTCATCTCCGTCTCAAAGGCCTCAAGTCTTACGGATTGGGAAATCTCATGGCATGAGGATCATGATGAGGGATTGGCGGTAGCAGATAAGACAGGAAAACCTGTTGTGCTTGTCCTTTACGCGTCCTGGTGCCCATGGAGTGGGAAATTATTCGATGAGACACTTAAAGACACAAGGGTAACCATGTTAAGGGATGAATTTATTTGGATAAAGGGGAATTCGGACAAGGATCAGAGCCTCAAGGAACTTTACGGACAGGACGGTTTTCCGTTTATTGTCATCATGGATGCTGACGGAAGGGTCGTGAAAAAGATCTCCGGCTTCAAGTATGCCTATGACATGAGGGATGAGTTGAGGCTGGCGATGCTGGATATGGGGATAACACAAAAAACGGAAAATGGGAATTAGACAGGATTTACATGATCTGCATGAAAAATTTCAATGGGATTCCAGCTGCGGAGGAGCGAAATGTTAATAGCTGTCTTAATAAGCTTAAACTAAAAATCAGGACAGTCTTTTATCTGTTGACACAAACGCTGTTGATCTTGAATGCGGTTATCCCATCGTCCTTCAGCCAGGAACCGGAACAGGAAGACACAAAAGTAGTGACCTTTGAGATAAAGGAATTTTACATTGAAGGCAATTCTCTGTGGAATGAGGAAGACATGAAAGAACTCCTTTCACCCTATGTCGGAGAGTCAAAAACCGCCGCGGATGTGGAAGACGCAAGGGACTCTATTGAGGGTTTTTATCATAAGTCCGGTTATCCGGCGGTTTTTGTGAATATCCCTGAACAGGATGTTGAGGACGGCACAATCAGGCTGGAGGTCATTGAAAGCAGGATCAGAAAGGTGAATGTGACCGGCAACAGATATTTTACACAGGAGAGCATCCTGAAACGGCTTCCGAGCCTCAGGGAAGGCGGGCTTATATATCTCCCGATCATACAACAAGAGTTCGCCCTGATAAACAGGAATACGGACTTTAATGTCTCTCCCACACTCGTTCCGGCAAAGGAGCTGGGGGCGATTGATATTGAACTTAAGGTCACGGACAAACTCCCTTTGCACGGCAGCCTGGAGTTAAACAACCGTTCGTCCCATAACACAACAGATTATAGGATAAACGGGTCGATACAGTATGACAATCTATGGCAGAGGGAGCATACAATTGCGCTTCAATACCAGACATCTCCACGGGATATGGATGAGGTCCAGCTCCTGGTGGGATCCTATGTGTTTACTGCTCCTTGGAATGATTACCATACACAGGTGTTCTACGCCGTTTGGTCCGACAGCGACAATGCATTCAGCGAAGGGTTTCAGGTGATCGGAGAGGGCAATATTTTCGGCTACAGGTATATTATCCCGTTGCCTTCCCTGGAAAGATATTCCCATAACGTAACCCTTGGTCTGGATTATAAGGACTTTAATGAGGATGTGAATTTTCAAGACACCGAGCAGAAAGGCTTGAAGACGCCCATCAAATATATGTCTCTATCGGCATCCTACACCGGTGTAATCATGGATGATCAGGGTAAAACACAGTTTAATCTGGGATTAAATATGGCATTCAGAAACCTGATTGCAGACCAGAGGGAATTTGAGATCAAGCGATACAAGGCAAGGGGCGACTACCTTTATCTTGTCGCGGGGATTGAGAGGATCAACAAGCTTCCCCTTGGGATGAGCCTTTCGGCAAATGTTGACGGACAGATTGCCAGTGAGCCCCTTATATCAAATGAGCAGTTTGTTGCTGGAGGAATGGAGAACGTAAGGGGATATAAGGAAAGTGAGATCACAGGTGATAATGCTTTTCACGGTACCATTAACGTATATTTCCCGGATATTAACCGCCTGTGGGGCAAAAAGGGGAACGTAAACGGCATCGCTTATCTTTTTTATGACATGGCCAAGGTATGGAGGAAGAATCCCCTTGAGGGGGAAGATAAATCAAATATGATCCATGGTGCAGGTGCGGGGATCAAGGGGACTTTATTGAAAGGGTTGGAGTACAAGGTTGACTGGGCAAAGGCCATGGAAGAGACGGATAATGTTAAAAAAGGGGATGATAGTTTCTATTTCCGGGTGAAGTACGGATTTTAAAGAGACGGAGATCAGACACATAGAAAGAATAAATCAGACAGGATGAACAGGATAAACATGATGTAATTTATTATTATGAAAACAAATCGTGTAAATCTTGTTAATCCTGTCAAATAAGACTTTATGTTTTTATATCACGGCGAAGGCGCAATTAAAATATCGGCAAAATTTACATGTATATTCAGATTGTACACGAGAAATGGTCTTTACTACTGCCGCAGGCAGGATGAGTCCTTTTCATTTGTCCCGACTTTCTCGGGGCAAATGAAAAATTAACTCAACTCTGTGTTCTCAGCCTGCCGTGCCGTAGCTTCAGCGAAGGCTGGCGTCTCTGTGGTGAAATCAATATTTTAACAAGCAGGAAAGATTAAAACATGCTGCGTTTGATAAAATTAATAAAATCACACAAAAGACTATTTACAGTCATTACGGTGACGTCATTCTTTATTGCCCAGACATCCTCGGTCTTCGGCGCGGCATTGATTCCCGGGTTCTACGGCTCCACATCCTCAGATATAACAGCGCCGTCGGTAAACGCCATTCCTGCCCTTAAAGGGATTGTACAGGGGGTCTCATCCCTTGAAAAATCATCATACAACGGGCTGGTCGTGCATCAGGATGAGAGTAGCGCCATCATCGACTGGGACTCGTTCAACATAGGTGCAAATGCATGGGTGCATTTCGACCAGCAGGAAAACACCTCCTGGAAGGCATTGAACAGAATATATGATCAGAGCCCGAGCCTTATATACGGAAGATTAACTTCGGACGGCCAGGTCTACCTGATAAATCAGAACGGCATATTCTTTTCTCCCAATTCCACCGTCAATGTTGGGTCTCTTGTGGCCTCTTCCCTCAACATGGCAGACGATGATTTTCTCGATGGCACTTTGAGTTTCGCAAGGGAGAACTATATAAACCCAGCTGAGGAACTTAACGAGAACGGAGTGGTGTCAAATCACGGGACAATCACTGCTGCTGACGGCGGCTCCGTCTTTTTGCTGGGCACAACGGTGGAAAACAACGGAGAGATTTCCGCCGATCTTGGGTGGGCGGCCCTTGCCGCAGGTGAGGAGATCAGGCTTAAAGAGATAGAACTTAATGATCAGATATATAAAAGGATCTATATCGCAGAAAATCCAGGAGATGTCTACAACTATGAGGACGGCGCCCTGTCGGCCGATCTCGGTCAGGCTGGAATGTACGGCAGGACCGTTACCCAGAACGGTATTATACGGTCGGTTACTGCCGTGACAAATAACGGAAGGGTTGAGCTTCTTGCAAGCGAAAAGGTGACCCTGGGCGAAGACAGCGTTACCTCGACGCCGGTCAGCAGTTCATCAGAGGAATTCAACAACACGTTTATTTTTCACGGAGGAGAGGTCTTAGTGGGCAGCCTTTATTCCGGCCTTGGCGATGATGAAGAATCGGCTGCAGATGATAACAAATTGACACCTGATCTTGTTGAACTTTACGGCACTGTTCTGGCTTCTTCAGGTAATGTAGATATTGAGGCCGGGGGACGTATATACCTGGGAGAGGACAGCGCAATCGATGTGAGCGGGCTTTGGGTTACAATGCCTGTGAGCGAAAAGATTGTAAATGTCCAGCTTAACAGTGTTGAGCTGGCCGACGATTACGGGCAGAAGGACGGTTTGCTTTTAGGAGAGACGATAACCATATCTTCGCTTCTCGGCTCTTCGATAGGAGACGTGAGCAATTATATCATATCCAGGGGGGACCTTACCGCGGAGGAGATGGCTACCGAGGGAGGCACAATCTATTTAAACGCCGGCTCGGGGGATATCATAATAAGGGAAGGAGGTTATCTTGATGCTTCAGGCGGTGGTGTCAACTATTCAGGGGGATCGATAGACACTACCAAACTTCTCTCGGTTAATAACGTGGTTTATGACATAGACAAAGCGGAAGAGTGGGAGACATATAAAGGCATACTGGGTGATTTTGCCAAGATACATGATCGGTATGGTGTAAAAGAAACCTACAGCGGAATATACTATGGCGGAGTTGCACCGATTAAGAGTTATATTAACGGTTTTCAGGAGGGAAATGATGCTGGAAAAATCTCCCTTATAGCGTCCGGAATGGTCCTTGAGGGGACAATAGACGCCTCTGTTACACAAGGAGATTTTCAGATTTATTATCCGCATGAGGATGAAGAAGAAATCTATGATGCCATGGGGATCTCCGTTCCTGCCGGCGGGACCCTCGAGATAGGAGACGTATTATCAGTAGCTCCCATCTATAGCGACCTTGATCACGTTGTTCAGGAGGTTGTGGTCGATTCATCGGTTGATCAATTGCCGGAGAATTTTAATGCCCTGGAGCCATTTCCCGAAGACAGGGAAGGCATTACTCATATCTCATCAAGCCTGATCAACGATGCCGGGCTTGGTACATTAAGACTTTACAGCAGAACCGGCCTTACCATAGAGGAAGACGCCTCGATATCGCTCCTGGCCGGAGGATCTTTTTTTGCCCGAGCCAGAAGCATAGTTATTGAGGGCGATATAACCGTACCAGGGGGCCTAATAGACCTTACGTTGAACAGCAACATTACAACTGACGAAGGAGATGATTATGTAAGCCAGAAAGATCTCGGACACGAAAGAATATTCCTCGCCTCCGGCAGCAGCCTTTCAGTTGCGGGTGAACAGATAGACAACTCGGAATACGGGAAGGGCTTGGATGTCGATTATGAAACAGGTCTCTTGGAAGGCGGAACAATTTTAATATCGGATGAGACTCTAAATGGGGAAGGAGTTATCGCAGATGCCGGTTCCTCCATTGACGTGAGCGGGGGACACGAGATTGATGAGGATGGCGAGGTATCAGGCGGAGACGCCGGATCTGTTCACGTTCAGGGTGTGACGATTATCTTTGAGGGAGACCTTATGGGATATTCAACCCAGGGAATGAACGGCGGTTCGATAAGCGTGCACGCCGGAAACGTGTATGTTCTTCCGGATGACATGTTTACTGTGAGATCTCTTATAGGAGCGGATTACACCATCCCCGATGAGATCAGGAACACCCTTATCCTGGATGATGATTTTTTTGATAATACAGGCTTCACCGATATTACATTAAAGGCCTTTGATGGGATTACGATATCATCAGGCGCCGTGCTTACACCATCCTATATAAAATTTACTGCCTCGGACAGGACCGGCAGTATTGAAGATTATGGTTCAGTCGGTCTTCGATATGGATCCTATTCCAAGCTTACGAGTGTAACAGACGATTACCTGGGTGATTCCTCAATAAGACTCTTGGCCGATGAAGAATTTGACGGTTATGTTATGCCTGCACAAGAAGATGTGTCAGGAACTGTGGAGATAAAGTCGGGAGCAGAAGTAAACGTAGGCGCAGGCGGAGGCATAAATTTGGAAGGAAGGAATATAGAATTCTCAGGCACGCTTTCCGCCCCCGGCGGCAGCATTGATGCGGATGCGCAGGGAATAACGATACATCCGGGCGGCTTTTTGTCGGCAGCGGGCTATATAAAAAGGGATACTGAACCTCTGGCTAAGGACCTTCCCCTTGGATTTTCTGCGGTGGATGGCGGCAATGTGACCCTGAAAGCAGGCAAAGGCGGTCTTATTATTGAGGAAGGAGCAGTGATAGATGTGTCGGGCTCAGATGCCGTCAATGACTATGTGTGGTCAGAGGATGGTGATATTGTAACGGTGCAAACCGCAAGTGCTCCGGGAAGCGTTACTCTGTCATTTTTCGGAGACCTGGTAATGGAAGGGCAGTTAAAGGCCGGTGCTGAAATGGAAAGCCTAAACGGAGGAGCACTTGTTATAGCTAAGGAGAATGACATCAATCCCATGGACATGAGCGGAGAGGAGATTTCTTCATATCTCTCAATGGGCTTCGATTCCATAACCCTTGAAAGCTGGAGCGAGATCTTTTTTACTGGCTCAATGGATATAGATGTCCCAAGGGACATTACCATCGACGCCCCTGTCGTTTCATCAGCCTCGGACAGTGATATTTCAATTACGTCCCCCTGGATCACCCTTGCCAACACCTATGATTATAACAAAGAAGTCAAAGAGTTGGTAAAAGGAGATGCCTCCCTGACCCTGGAAGGGGGGTTCATCGATATAAGCGGATATATCACCCTTTCTTCCTTTGAATCAGCTGAACTGATATCCACAACGGACATACGCCTGAGCGATTATTACTATAATGAATCATATCAGAATACCCGTTGGGGAGGATTGGAGCAGACAGGGGATCTGGTTCTCCAGGCAGACAGGATATACCCGGATTCATTAACATCATTCACGATAAAGACAGAAGGCGACCTGACAATCTTGGACAATGGAGACAATCTGACAGGAAGCATTTATTCGGCAGGATCAAACCTTAGTCTTGAGGCGGCCAATATCTACCTGTATGGCGATATATACGCCCCTTTGGGCGATGTCACACTGATTGCCCTGTCCGAAGACGGAATTGTGTATCTCGGGGATGAAAGCACCCTTAGTACATATATGGACGCATATATCAACTACGGGCTCATAGACGATGAGGCGTTATTTTGGGGGATGCCCGACAAAAACGGGACAATCGATACCGACAGCGAAGTTTTATCCGCGCCCGTCGGATCGGTTACTGTTGAAGGAGAAAACGTTGTAATGGCTGAGGGCGCGGAGATAGACGTGTCAGGCGGAGGAACCGTGTTCGCCTATCGGTTCCTGTCCGGTACGGACGGTACTGAAGACCCTCTGGGAAAAGATGACCAATATGTGATTCTCCCGGAAAACTCTGTCTATAGCCCGGGGAAGACAATAATAATTGGGGAGAATGAGGAGATACCTGCAGGTGAATATTACCTCCTGAGCGATGAATACGCCTTTGTGGATGGCGCCGTAATACTGACGGATATCGGTACAGGGGTGAATCTTTCGGAGTATCCCATGACAGAGGAGGGTTATAGCGTAATATCGGGAATGACCGCCACGGCAGGAACGGATCTTACATCGAGTGTCGAGACCCATTACTACTCAATCAGGGACGCTGAGGATGTACTCAGCGAGGGATATTATGAAATAAGCGAAATGACCGCAGGTGACGCCGGCAGCGTTACAATGACAGGCAATACCACGATTTTAGAAGGAGCCATATTCGGAGAGGCCTTGGATGATACATACAGCGGGGCCGCTCTAAAGGTCAGCGGCACTGATATAATTATAACGGCAGGCGGCAATGATTGGGTGCTACCGGATAATTTCGACCCCACGGGGGAAATCCATGAGCAGATAGCAGGGGAAATGATCGATAAGCTCGTCTTATCTGATGAAACCGTGTCGGGTATGGGGCTGGAGTCTATAATCCTGGGAGATAAAGAATCTACGTCTAAACTTACCTTTGAAGACGGCGTAAGTCTCAATGTTAAAGGCATTGAGCTTAATGCCGGGGATTTAATAACAATAAATGACAACGTGCTCATAGCAGCCCTTTCTGAAGGCAGCGAAAGCAATACGGATACCGACAGTCTTGATGGCAGGATAGTATTCAACGCGCCTGAGGGGTCACTGCGCATAGAAGATACGGCCATGATACACGCCTCCGACAATATTGAGTTGAATGCCAATCTGTTTGATATCCAAGGCCAACTGCAGGTGGACAACAGCTCTATCAGCATTACGAGCGATACGATATATTTTATCTCGGATAACGATTCGGACAGGACCGGAACCGGAGCTTATATAACTCAAGGGTTGTGGACATATCTGGCATCCTCTGAAGTAATGGAACTTGGTGAGGGCTCCGAAATATTCTTTAAAGACTCCTTTGATCTTAACGTCGGTTCTGAGCTTGTTCTGAACGCATCTCTGATTGATACCGATGATTCGGTTATAAACATTTCATCCGGTAGCGTGGTATTCACAAACTCCGGAAATGAATCGGAAGAGACGGTTTCCAGCAGCCCGGGTGCCCTCAGAGTAGAGGCGGACGAGATATATCTGAGCGAAGGGACGATAACATTTGACGGATTTTCCGGGATACATCTTTACAGTTCAGGGGATGTAACAATACAGGGGACTGGCGCTTTTATTACAGGGTCAGCGGATTTAAGCATCGAGGCAGCCTCGGTTGCGTCATCTCTGCTTGAGACATCCGAGGGATATGATGCCATAAATTACAGCATAGACACAGGAACAGGAGCAGTAACCATAGCATCGAACGGAGGAGGCTACTCTGAGGCAATCATAGCAGGCGGAAATTTTGAAATAACCGCGGAAGACATAATCCAGACAGGTGTTCTGAATATGAACGGCGCCGATATAGCCATGACCACATCAGGCAGCGGGAGCGATTCAGGGATATTTCTGGAAGACGGAGCGATTATCTACGCTGCAGGCAATGATTTTGCCCCGGGGGGATCGGTCGAGCTTGTTGCGGAAGACGGCATTGTAAGTATCGGCAACGGCGCCAGAATCGATGTATCGGCAGGCGGACAGGGAGACGCCGGAGAGATAGAGATAGTCTCTCCAACTTATTCAGCCGTTATGGAGGGCAATCTTTACGGTCAATCGGAAGAGAATGGAATAGGCGGATCATTCTCCATTGATACCGCCGCTATAGCCGATCTCAGCAGCCTTATAGACATCCTTACCGACGGAGGTTTTAACGAAGCAGTTGAGCTCAGGGCGAGGGAGGCAAATATCGTCCTTGCCTCGGAAGACACATTGACGGCCTCAGAAGTAAAAATCTCCGCGGATGAAAGCGATGGACAGGGAGACATCGATATCTACGGTGCTATTGATTCGTCCGGGGCCAAAGATGGCTCGGATATAGCCCTTTACGCCGGAGGCAGCCTGACCCTTTATTCGGGCAGCAGTATTACAGGCAGTTCATCAGGAGCGGATATAACCTTGAGCGGGGAGGGAGGAATTGTCTTTCAGGGTGATGCGGCAATAGATGCGGGCGGCGCAGAAGATGGATCAGTAGTCTTCAGATCCTTTAAAACCGATTCAGCATTGAATATGACCCTGAACGGTTCCATATCAGGTGCAGATGAGGTTACGGCATTAGCGGTAAAGGTCTATGACGAAGACGACCATGATGGAGTCATAGATAATGAAATCAGCCAATGGAAGACGGAAACGGAGGCTTACATGGAGGATGCCTCGACATTAAAGTCCGAGATATTCGGCGGCCTGGAGATCAGCGACGGCACTGACCTTAATTTCGTCCCTGGACTGGAGATAACAAGTATAGGAGACCTTACAGTAAAAAATGCATGGAGTTTGACGGACTGGCACTATGATGCGGATGTAGACGGGACTGGTGAGACGGCAGGATTTTTGTACCTCAGGGCTGCCGGAGATCTCATTATTAACGGGGATATCACCGATGCGCCAACAAACAAACATTATCTGTATCAAGATACCGGAGCAACAGGATGGAACATAGACCTTTCAGCCGGGTCGGATCTCACAGCCGCCAATCCCCTGGGCGCCTTTACAGAAATAGATAATGGAGACCTGACTATCAACTCAGGTGTCCTTGTTTATACGGAAAGGGGGGATATAGGATTCTCATCAGCCGGAGACACAATGATCGACAAGGTGAACTTAAATACCCTGATTTCATACAGCGGCATAGGCTATAACCTGAGTACATATGATGGTTCAATATCCGGAGATGTTGGCGGATCGCTGATAATAAACGGCGGCGCTATCCAATCCTCCCTTGGGGATATAGACCTGGAAGTAGACGGCGATATCCAGTTAAAAAGAAAGAGCGGCTATCTTGGAACAATAAGATCCCTGGGCGCCGCAACATCCGAAGCGTTGATATCCTACTGGTACTATGAGGCAGGGGGAGATATAAATCTTAATTTTAAGGGGAATCTCCTGGGGTCGCCATCAATAAATGACGGATGGGATCAAGTCTATATGGCCTATGATCCGGAGACCCAGGAGGTGTGGAAGGACTGGAGCGCCTCTTTCGCAGGAAATAACGGCCTTGACGTGTCCCAGGGTATTGTTGCCATGTCGGGCGGGGATATTTACATAAAGGCCGGAGGTGATATTACTGCCGGGATAGGAAACTTCGCCGAAGGGAATCTCAATGTCTACTCAGGAGGCGACATTAACGGAAGATTTGTTGTTGCAGACGGTATGGGCGAACTATATGCAGCGGGAGATTTCGGCACAAAGACCGGAATGGAGGGGCAGCAGATTGAACTCCTCGATGCAAATGTCTCCTTGACAACAGGCGGAAAGATATTACTGGGGTCTATAGTTAATCCCACCCTCGCGAGCGACAGCTTTACTTCCGATTCGTCCTGGAACCTGTCCTATACCGAGGATACGGAGATGAATCTTAATGCAATATTCGGAGATGTTTCGTTAACAGGAGATGCCATATTTTACGGCAATATTAACCAGAAATTGAAACAGAAGATGCTGCCTGCCTCTTTGTCGATAATCTCAGGTCGGGATATCCTGTTTAATGACAGCTTTGTCCTGGCGCCTTCATCCGAGGGACAGCTTTATTTAAGAGCAGGAAGGGACATCAGCGGGGAGTATATTGAAAACGGTAAAGAGAAAAGGGGAAACATATATATGTCAGATCTCAATGCCGATGAAGTTTATGGAGATAAGACCTCTACCACAAGCGAGGTGGAGGCGGTCATAAATTCACTGACTCGATATGAACATGGCGAAGGCGTTTCCCACAGAGACGATGACAAAGCGGTTATCATAGATGCGGGCCAGGATATCAAGGATATCGCCTTTTATCTGCCAAAGAAGACGGAGATCACTGCGGAAAGAGACATACTGGATATATATTATAACGGTCAAAATACCGGTTTAGATGATATCTCCTATATCAAGGCAGGTCGGGACATATCATTTTCCTCCAGTTTGTCGGGTGATCTGCTTTATACCGGCATCGAAAAGGGGGGACCGGGCCTGCTTATGGTTATCGCAGGTGACAGCATCGACCTCGGCACTACAGATGGAATCCAACTGGTCGGCAACCAATACAATGTATATCTCGATCCCGAAGAAAATGACCTGGTCGTACTTTCGGGGGTTGATCTGGATATAACGCTTGATGAGCTCAATGAGTTTTTCGGAAGAATCAGGGATCAAGGAGAGATATACAGTGAATTTTTGGCGGAAGGAGATATTGAAGGCGCGGAGGCCGTTGTGGAAAATCTCCGAAGAGAGGCCGTGTATAACCTGTTTAAAGATGTCGGTACAGGGACAGGCGACATTGACATGGTTGAATCGCAGATCAACATAACAGGAGGAGCAGGAAGTATCTATATCGCGGCCCTGGGAGAGATAAATGTCGGAAAGAGTACCTTTACCGATTCAGGAAGTGTGGAGAGCGATTCGGGCATCTATACGACCGCAGGAGGCGATATAAACATATTCTCCGTCGAAGACCTAAACGTAAACGAATCCAGGGTGATGACATTTGCCGGCGGGGATGTAACGGTTTGGACTGATAAGGGAAACATAAATGCAGGAAGAGGTTCAAAGGCAAGCGTGAATGCAACAGAGTCCCATGCCGTTTATGATGAGAAAACCGGGAAATGGTTTATTGAATGGGAGGCCCCCGCAGTGGGAAGCGGAATCAGGACCCTGACCTTTGATCCGGACGGTCTTGAGGGACCCAAGGAAGAGCCCCTTCCCGGAGACGTCTATCTCTTCGCACCTGAAGGCGAGATAGACGCCGGAGAAGCCGGCATTTCAGGCACAAACGTTATCCTTGGTGCGGTGGATATTGTGAACGCGCAGAATATAAGTTTTTCACAGGGATCCGTGGGCATGCCTGTTTCCACGGCTTCGGTAAATCTGGGAGTGGTTGCAGGAATAAGCAGTATAACCGATACCACCAGCATGGTGGAAGAGGCTACATCGACCATAACCGGGTCGCGGGAGGATTCCATGGAAGAGGCAATGAAGGCATTGGCTGATTTTATAACCAAATGGCTTAATGTAGAGGTCCTGGGATTTTATGAAGAAGAGGGAGAATAGAGGACGGATGACGGATGGCAGATGACGGATGTCGGAGGCAGTTGGATTTGTTGCCCAGGTTAAATACGCTTCGCTGTCACTACCGTAAATTTAAAGGGGTAGAGGTTACTGAGGTTGCTTGAGTCAGGAAGGTACGAGGTTAAAGGAGAAGTGATAGAAAGGCCTTGCGACTAACCCCTAACGACTAACGAAACAAAGCGCGGTGATGGAATAAAGAGGACTTGAATTTCGGAAAGCGAGGATTAATGAGGTGAAATACTTTTTGAGGGCATTGATATTTTTATTTGTGGCGGCGGGATTCTTTTTTGTTGAGACAGGGTTCGCGGAAGAAAGTAGTTGGTGGAATAATCAATGGGGATATCGGAAAAAGGTCGCTTTCGATACGACGAAGACAGGCTCGGATATAGCCGAGAATTTGGTTGGAGCACCTGTCCTTCTAAGACTGCATTCAGGCAATTTCGATTTTACGAAGGCCCTGGATGACGGTTCGGACATAAGGTTTATCAAGGGGGATGACGAGACCGACCTGAAACATCATATAGAATACTATGACAGCATCGACGAGATCGGCCTTGTATGGGTAAATGTGCCCATGATACTCGCGGGCTCGGATCAGGATTATATAAGGATGTATTACGGGAACAAGAACGCCATGGGTGGGCAGGACGCGGCAGGCACCTATGATGTCAACCAGGTAGCGGTTTATCATTTTAGCGAGATGGAAAATCTTCCCGAGGATTCGACCGCCTATAAAAATAACGCCGGATCATTCATGGGGACGCAAGGACTGCCATCAGTTGTGGGAAATGGGGTGAGCCTGAACGGCGCGGGCGACAGGATCATGATTCCATCATCCCCTTCCCTGAGCTTCAAGGACGGAATAACCTTTTCTCTTTGGGTAAAACTCCTGATGCCACAGGACGACTCCTGTCTGTTTGCGATGAATAGCGAGGGCCGGACACTGGAGGTCAGGGTCGATGAGAGCAAGATATATGTCCTGTTAAAGGAAGGCGACAATATAATAAATTCATTGGAGAAGACCGCAGACGTCTCCACAGATAAATGGCGACATTTTGCCTTCACGGCGGCCACTAAACAGAGAATAACCATATTCCTTGACAGTCTGAAAATAACATGGACGGATATCGATTCCTTCAGCTTTGAGAATGTGACCGACATCTCAATAGGCTCCGATGTAAAAGGCGAGGCATGCTTTTCCGGCGACATTGATGAAATAAATATATCAAATCTTGTAAGGTCGGACGCATGGATCAGGGCCTTGTACGCAAGCCAGGCGCCGGACAGCCTTATGTGCGGATTTGTAGAGGAGGAGATCTATGAGGGCGGTGGACTTCCAACATTCTATTTCGCAACCATCGCAAAAAACATATCCCTTGACGGGCTTATCATTATAGGGATCCTGATCATCTTTGCCGTCATGAGCTGGATAGTCATGATCGGAAAGTCGTTCAACCTGTGGTATATAGAGAAAGACGACAGGGCCTTCATGGGATCTTTCAGAGACTCAAGGCCTGTTCCGCGAGAGGAAGATGAAGACACGGATTATCCTTCTTCGGTCCTGTACAGGATATACGCGGCAGGATGGCGTGAATTCAATACCATGGCGCACGGTGACTCGATTGAGGAAATCTCCGGTGATGCTGAGAAGGCCGGTGTAAAGATATCTAAAAAAGCCCTTGAGAAGGTCAAAAACGCGCTGGAGAGGTCCTACGCGGAGGAGGCAAGGGCGCTCAATTCCTGGATGGTGCTCCTTACCATGGCCATAACAGGAGGACCGTTTCTCGGTCTGTTGGGTACGGTGTGGGGCGTCATGAATACCTTCGCGTCGCTGGCCGAGGCGGGGGAGGCGAGTATCACGGCCATTGCACCCGGCGTGTCCTCGGCCCTGGCAACAACGGTCTTCGGCCTGATCGTGGCAATACCTGCCCTGTTCGGATACAACTATCTGGCCGTCAAGGTCAGGAAGGCCACAGGCGAGATGGATCTGTTTATGGATGAACTCACAACGATGTTTGAACAGTATGAGGAGCAGGAGAAATGAGGAGAAGAAGGACGTCAGGATCGGACAACAAGCTCCTGGATGAGATAAACGTCACCCCCCTGCTGGACCTGGCATGGACACTGCTGGTCGTTTTCGTTATCTCCGTTACCGCGGCCATCCAGGGGATCAAGGTGAATCTTCCAAAGGCAAGCGCCGCCCCGAGTCTTACAAGGCCCAAGACAAAGGCGATTACCGTTAACTCGGGCGGGCAGATATACCTGGATGCCTATCCCGTGACCATGCAGGAACTGGAGAACCTTCTGCGGCAATACAAGGCCGCGGACCCAAACCTGCCCGTGGTCATAAAGGGGGATGAAAAGATTTATTATCAGAGCGTCATTGATATACTTGACCTGCTGCAGAGGCTGGAGATCAGCCAACTGGGTCTGGTAACACAGAGGATTGTAAAATGAGAGGGGGGACAGCCTTGAAGGGTGAGACAAAGAAAAGGAAAAAAAAGATCCATCCGGCGGCATGGGTCATTTCCGGACTGGTTCCCGTCATCCTGATCTTTTTAGGGTTTGTTGTCGTTAAAAAACTCATAACCGTTGATGAGACAAGGAAGGTGCGGCAGATCCAGATGATAAAGGTGGTTGAACAGAAGCCGCCCGAGCCTGAAAAGGTGGAGGAGATACCGCCTGAGCCTGCGATTGAGGAGGAGATACAGGAGATCATCCAGGAAGCTTCACCGCAGGAGGATATGAGCGAGAATACGGATGATACGCCCGCTGGGGAAGAGCTGGGCATTGACGCGGATGGGACGTCCGGATCGGACGGATTCGGGCTTGTAGGAAAGAAAGGTGGGAGATCTATAATTCTTGGAGATTCGGGCGGCAGCGGCAGCAGTTCTCTTTTAAAGAGATACGCCTGGTATATACAGAAGATCCAGAAGGAGATCATGGAGCGTCTGAACAGGGAGCTTGAAAAGGACGGCGGCATACCGGAAGGGAATCTTAACGCTACGCTTAAGATAGTCCTTGATAATGAGGGATGGATAACGGACTTCGATATACTTGGCTCTTCAGGCAGTAATAAAATGGACAATGCGATCCAGGCCGCCATGAAGCAGATACAGATCGATGAGGTTCCGCCGGAGGGTATGCCGAAGTCCATAAAGATCAGGGTCTCATCAAAGGGATAGTGATGTAATTGCCATATGTAGAGTTACATGCTTTATCGGATATTGAACGCGAACGTTTGTTCGTGATGCCAACTTAATTACTCGGAGAAATTTAATGAACAGGTTTATCAACATGGTTGCGGGCATATCTTTTGTGTTTTTCATTAATCTTTTAAGCGTACATGGCCTATGTGAAGAGCCTAATATAACTGAGATGCCTGTTGATACTGCGGAAACACATATCAAGGCCGAGAGTGAAGCCAATGCGCCTGCTGAGGCTGTGGATACCATTGAGGCGCTGGTCGGCCTGCTGCTTGCAAAGGGCGTTATAAATGAAAAAGAGGCAGCAACATTTATGGAAAGATATAGGAGCGGCGACCTTTCCGGGGAAGCTGAGGGAGATGCCGTAAGGATTATCCCGGAGCAGGATGAGGAGGAGTATTTCAGAAGGCTTACGGAGAATGCCGACAAAGAATTAAAGGAAGATGTATCCAGGAATAGGGAAGACCTGGATTTTATCACAGAAGAGCTGAGGACCAAATCGAGTCTGTTGGATGACAGGGTGACCAAGGTTGAGAGGCAGCTATCTGATGATATAAACGAGCAGCTATTAAACTCAGCTTGGGCCGGACGCATTGAATGGGGAGGAGATATCAGGGCAAGGTACCAGAAGGATTTTTATGATGAGGATAATTATGATTTGCTCTATGACCCTGACGCCAATGAGATAGTCAACACCACGGTCGATCGATCAAGATACCGCTACAGGATACGTCTTACGGTAGAGGCGGATGTCATGAATAAAGGCACGGAGATAAACGCGGGCGAGATAAAGGCAGGCGCCCGCCTCGCGTCGGGAAACACCGGCGACCCGATCTCTACGAACGATACCATGGGCGATTACCTTAATAAAGACACGGTTACCCTGGACAGGGCGTATCTTAAATGGACATACAAGCCGACTTATCCCAAATGGGGCCTTATACCCAGGGTCACGGCCGTTGCCGGAAGGTTCGCGAGTCCGTGGTTTTCAACAGACCTTGTATGGGATAGTGATGTCAATTTTGAGGGCATGGCCCTGACAATAGAAACCGATACGCTGCTGGAACACCCCTTAAAATGGTTTGTTATTGCGGGGGCCTTTCCTGTCCAGGAACTGGAACTGTTCCAGGAGGATAAGTGGCTTTTCGGGTGGCAGCTGGGGATGAATTACGAGAAACCGCTTGGTCTAAGCGCCAGGGTAGCAGCGGCCTATTATAATTTTGAGGGTACAAGCGGGGAATTTTTTGATGATCCCAGTGGGACCTATACCAACGAAACTGAACCTTTATTCCGGCAGGTGGGGAACTCCCTTTTTGATATCAATACCGATTCATCCAATGAGACATGGGCGCTTGCAGCGGAATATAAACTCATGAATCTGACGGCGGAGCTGGACTACGCGCGCTGGTTCCCCTTTCATATTATCTTGACGGGAGATTATGTGAAAAACATAGGTTTTGACCGGGAAGAGGTCTCGGCAAGGATGGGTTACAGTGAATATCCGGAGGAGACAACAGGTTATCAGGCAGGGTTGACCGTGGGATATCCCACACCCAGGGGCTTCGGTGAATGGAACGCCTCGCTGTTTTACAGGCGTCTCGGGGCGGATTCCGTATTGGACGCCTTTACGGACTCGGATTTCTGGCTGGGCGGGACAAACACAAAGGGATGGATCTTGGGAGGGCAGTACGGTCTTTCGGAACGTTTCTGGCTCGCGGGACGATGGATGAGCGCCAATGAGATACTGGGCGTTCCATTGGCAGTAGATACATTTATGTTTGATCTTAACGCGAGGTTTTAATCCAATGTCCAGGTTTAAATCAATAATCATTATCGTTCTGGTTCTTTGCGGATACGGGCTTTCCGGGTTTCTTTTGTACGGAACCTTTAAATTAAAAACTGAGATTCGTCTGGGACAGGATATGATTGATGATTTGAACAGGAAAAAAGAACAGATCTATAAAAAATATCAGGAGAAGAATGCACTTTCAACCCAGCTGACACGCGTGAAATCATCTCTGGAAGGGGCAGTATCCAAGGCCATGGAAGAGACCAGAAATCTGGAGATTGAAAAGGACAGCGTCCTGGAAGACAAAAAGGACATTGAGAAGGGTTTATTTGAAAAGGATGAGATTATAGCACTGCTTGAGGACGAGGTAAATGAGCTTACGGAAAGAGTGGAGACAATGAATAGAGAAATAAAAGAGGCACAGGACAAGAGCCTCTCGGAAACGGCAGAACTTGAAAAGAGGATGAACAAGCTTGACATTGAAAAACAGGATCTTCAGCTTGATCTCGACACTGTTTTAAGGGAACTTGATATATCAAGAACACATAATGCGGAGCTATGCGTTATAGCGGAGGAATTGCTGGCAAGCTATGAGAATAAAGGCCTCCTGGCATCGCTGATGGAAAAGGAGCCATTTGTCCAGGCTAAGAGGGTCGAGCTTGAGAAATATATTAAGGAATATATTGAAAAGATAGAGGAGCAGAGGCAAACGCAATAGAGGAAGTTTTAAATGCCTTTAGCGATTGCCGAATTCCTGCGATCTTTCGGCTGAGAAAGAGATGAACAAGGAAAAGAAAGAAAAAGGATTGCCGGTTAAAATTACAGAGAAATGCATACTTGCAGTGGACGATGAGCCTGATGTCCTGCAGCTTCTGGAGTATCATCTGGCGAGCGAAGGGTTCCGTGTTATCTGCGCAACTTCGGGCGAGGAGGCCATAGAAATAGCGACCAGAGAAATTCCCGATCTTATCCTCCTGGATATAATGCTGCCGGGGATCAGCGGATTGGAGGTATTGAAATATCTGCAACGCAATCAGCCTACCATGGATGTGCCTGTCATATATCTTTCTGCCCGGGCTGAAGAAACGGATATTGTCCTCGGACTGGAGCTCGGGGCGTGTGATTATGTCACCAAGCCATTCAGTATAAGGGTTTTGATATCAAGGATAAGGGCGGTTTTGGGAGAACGAAACCGTTTCAGGCCCACGCATACAACCTCCGACGTTATAAGGATACGCGACATGGAGATATTTTCAGGCAAGCGCAGGGTAACCGTAAGAGGAAAAGATGTAGGGCTCACACAGGCTGAATTCAGGATTCTTGAGCTCCTGGCAAAAAAACCGGGTTGGGTGTTTTCAAGAAAACATATAAGGGAATCGATCCATGACCTGGACGATTCCGTTACGGAAAGATCAATTGACGTGCATGTCTATGGTTTAAGAAGGAAGCTGGGCGATGGAAAACATTACATCGAGACGGTGCGTCATGCGGGATACCGGCTTGCCGATTGAGAAGCCGATGAATATGGTTTTGAGATTAGGCAGTGCCTTGTATTCATATCAAGGATAAAGAAACGACTTATATCGTGTAGTTATTCCTCCTGTTTTTTAATATTTATCTAATAAACTCCTTGCGATTCCTTAATATATCAATGCTACTTTCACACCATAAACGGCCGTAAACGCATAAATTCAATGGACATAAGCTTTTTAAAAAGGACGGGTATGATCTTGAAAAAAACATTTATTATCGCGCTTTTG
>JAFGIC010000538.1 GCA_016929815.1 Deltaproteobacteria bacterium | reverse complement strand
GAGGCGAAGGAGGAGACCTCGCTTGATGTGGAACTCATCTCCCAGTTCCATGCCTATTCCGAACCGTCCAGAGACCCGAGGCACCATACGATATCGGTTGTATTCAGGGCCAGGGTTTTATCCGGAACGCCCCGTGCCGCAGATGATGCGGCAGAAATAGGCGTCTTTGATCGCCATAAACTTCCCGGCGACATGGCCTTTGATCATGCCAGGATACTCGGGGATTATTTTTCCAATATATTTGACTAAGACCTGGGCCGGCTGATCAATGTTCCTGAAAGCAATAAGATCTTCCATCAAACGCGCCTTTTTACTGTTTCTGATGGCCGTTTCCCTCATACTGCTTGCCGATGCGTCAATCAAAAGCCCATATTTTCAGGAGGCGATCCTGAAGAGGATTTCCAACGCCATCGGGTATGATATAGAGGCGCACGATATTGAACTTACTTTCTGGGGGGGCGTCGCCATATACGTTAATGACCTTTCGGCCAGATCAAGAAAAGGCCATGAACGATTTACCGCTACAGGTGTAAGACTGAAACTTGATATTAAATCGATGCTCGCCGGACAAATCATTCCGTCCGATATTTATCTTTACATGCCTGAAATAGTTCTCCCATGGGAGAAGGGGCATGACCTTGATTCCGGTCTCAAGAAATTCCTGCCAGACAAGATCCCGCTCTTACGGTTCCCGGGGATTCAATCCCTTGTGATTGAACATGGGCATGTCACATTTACCGATGCTGAATTCAGCCTGGAGGATCTGGATATCCGTGCCAACAGGGTTTCAACTTTGCCGTTAAAATTTGTGACAATCTCCAGGGGGAATTTGGGCTATAGGGGGGACAAGACAGGGTTTGAGCTAAATGGATATATAAATCTGCCTTCAACCGATGAAGAAGACCTAGCTGTGGATCTCAGCGTTAAAACCGTTGAGTCGCCATTAACCTGGTTCAATTGGCCGGCA
Organism: Deltaproteobacteria bacterium; assembly: GCA_016929815.1. Classification (GTDB taxonomy): domain Bacteria; phylum Desulfobacterota; class DSM-4660; order Desulfatiglandales; family HGW-15; genus JAFGIC01. The sequence continues at coordinate 3,946 of JAFGIC010000538.1, read as the reverse complement.
TCAGTCCGAATGAGAGAGGGACGGTTTAACACAAGGTTGGATATGAAGGGCAACCCTGAAGAACATCTGGAAGTAAAGGGGATGGTTGAACTGGCCGGATCGGGGTTCAAGCTCAGGAGCATAAAAAAGAACAGGGAAAAGGAGTTTTTTATACCTGAAGCAACCCTTGATTTTAAAGCCATTATCAGAAGCCACGATATTGATGTCCGCCCTTTAAAGATAGTGAGCGATGATCTTGAGATTGACATGGGGCTTCTTTTTGACCTGGATAGTGAGGGAGGGCCTTTTCTGGATATGAGTTTTACAAGCCCGTTCATGGGGGCCAAGACCTTTAAGACATTTTTCCCGTCTCAACTCCTTCCCAACTGGCTTGAACACAGGCTTTTCCCTATGATAGCCGGCGGTGAAATAAGGATAGACAGTTTCAGCCTTAAAGGGAGTTTGGAGCAGATAAGGCATATGAAAAGGCCTGAAAACCGGTCAATTATGGAGATGCGATATGAGTGCCGTGATATCGAGGTCTCAGGAGGCGGGGTGGGCATGCCATTTATAGAGGCATCTGCAGCTATGGCCTTCAAAGACGGGCTTTTCAGTCTGTCCGGACTAAATGCGCGGTTCGGCGCCTCACTGATAAAAGATTCGGGCATGAATATAAAGGATACCTTCAGCCCCTCGAGATTTTATGAATTTGATGTAAGGGGTGATTTTGAGATTTCGGATCTTTTCAGCCAGAGAAACATGGATATTATGCCGGTAAAGCTGTCCGGTTGCATTGAACAGTGGCCTGACATTGAAGGTAGAATAAGCTGCACCGCATTAATCGGTTATCAAAAGGGATGGAATTGTCCGGAGGTCTTGGACGGTGACTTTTTTGTGAAGGGATTCTCTATGGAAAAAGAGGGGTTAAGATATCCTCTGGAAGTAAATGAGGCCAGGATCCACATCGACAACTCCGGTTCCGATTTCGTGCTGGGGTCAGGTTCATGGGGCAACAGTTCATTCAATATGTCCGCCAATTTCGGCATTAACGGCATGATGCCGTATTTTAAGGATGGGCTTATGTCCGCTGATGCGGATATGACGCAGGTCTTTGAAGCCTTCAATCTTAACAGTAAAACGCCACTGATATTTTCAAAAACGCTTCCATGGCATATCTCACTGTCCGACGAGGGAGAAGGTTTTTCCGTGAAAGGTCATGTAGATCCGGAGGATACATCCTTACAATTGGGTAATTTTACAGTAGGATTACCCGAGAGATATGATGACGATATTCTCTTCGAGCTTGAGATAGAGCCTCATGAAGGCAGGGTTGATATTGACAGCGCTTTTTTGAGGCTGAAGGAGTCCTCGGTCGATATGACAGGCGTGTTTGATCTTAATACAAAAAGGTTTTTGAATATCGGACTTCATTCAAAAGGGATTTTTCTGAAAGACCTGGCTGTTGTATCGGATAGAAGGGAGGTCTTTTCCGGCGGTGTCCTTAAGGGAGACCTGGCTGTTGCCGTGCCGGCAGAGGATGGAGATGAACCCATGATCACGGGGGTGACGGAGGGGACGGGGCTGTCTTTTCAGGCAACCGGTTATTCTCCGATTATCAGAGACTGTTCGTTCCGTGCGGATTTCTCAGGCAAGTCGGCAAGGCTCGAACAGTGTGACCTTAAGGTGGGTGAAGAGAGCGATCTCTCCATTACAGGTGACATCAGGGGATGGAGAGATATTGAAGGAGATATTAAGGTGTGCTCCGATTATCTGAATCTCTCCGATATCATTCATGAGGGAAGTGGGCCATCCCCTTCAGGCATTACAAGGCATATGAATCTTAAGATAGATCTGAATGCGTCAGCGGGGCGGTTTAAAAAATTCCCCTGCCGGCAGGCAGAGGCCGATATCTTGTTGGAAAAGGGGAATATTTACATAAAGAATTCCGTTGTTAATCTGGAATACGGCGATATGGCCATAGAGGGTCATGTTTTGAATATCCCCGAACGGGAGATGTTCTTCGCTGCCGATGTCGGCATAAAGGATCAACCGGCAGAGGAACTGGTTGAGGGCCTTGGGATCGACTATAAGGGGCTGAAGGGAAAGATATCTATTGACGGTTTTCTCTCCGTAAGGGGGAGGGGGAAGGATGAAATGCTTTCCGGGCTTAACGGTTCCGGGAATGTAATGATAACAAAGGGGTTGATAAAAAATCCGAGTGTAATGATAAAGGTTCTGGATTTCCTGAGCCTCCAGAAGATATTTGAAGAAAGACCGCCTGATCTGAGGGAAGAGGGCCTTTATTTTGAAAGCATCTCCGCGGACGCGTTAATTGAAAACGGCGTATTAGAATCAAAAAATTTTATTATGCGGAGCCCTGTATTGAATGCAGTTGCGGAGGGCAGCGCGGATATACCTAATAAATATGTCAGCTGTACCCTGTTTGCACAGCCTCATGGCACTATCGACAGTCTGGTAAGCAAGGTCCCTGTTATCGGTTATATAATAACAGGGGAAAGCAAATCCGTCGTGGCATATCCCTTTGACGTAAAGGGGTCCTTTAAAGACCCTGATGTAACATATATCCCCTTTGAGACCCTGGATGGAGGCATATCCGGTTATTTAAAGAGGATATTTCTTACCCCCTTAAGATTATTTGATAAGATCGATAAGGCATTGAACGGCGCCGGGGAAGATGCAACACAGTAAAGCATCGGCTGTTAAGATATTAATTGGGCTTTGCCGTGCAAATTGACAATCCGGTCCTTTGATGTTAGAAAATCTCATAATCTTATATTAATCAATATTTCAGAATAATCCGCACGGGATAAGCAGGGTGTAAAGACAACATGGCATACGAAGTTTTGGCAAGAAAATGGCGACCGCAGGTGTTCCAGGACGTGGTCGGCCAGGAACACATAACAAAGACCCTTATAAACGCCATCAACACCGACAGGGTGGCGCATGCCTATCTTTTCAGCGGGGCCAGGGGCGTTGGAAAGACATCGGCGGCAAGGATCCTTGCCAAGGCCCTGAATTGTCCGAACAGGGTTGACGGCAACCCCTGCAACAAATGCCCTTCGTGCAGAGACATCACAGACGGTTCATCTGTGGATGTGCAGGAGATAGACGGGGCAAGCAACCGGGGCATTGACGAGATAAGGGAATTAAGGGAGAACATCAAGTACATGCCGTCATCCGGAAGGTACCGTGTCTATATAATTGATGAGGTTCACATGCTGACTCTGCAGGCCTTTAACGCACTGTTAAAGACCCTGGAGGAACCCCCGCCTCATGTCAAGTTTGTATTCGCAACAACAGAACCCCACAAGGTCCCCATTACTATTCTATCCAGGTGCCAGAGGTTTGATTTCAAGAGGATCCCTATCGGCCGGCTCATTGAACATCTGACAAAGATTACATCGGAAGAGGGCATTGAGATAAAGAGATCCGGACTTTCCATCATCGCGAGGGAGGCGGATGGAAGCATGAGGGATGCCGAGAGTCTTCTTGATCAGGTGGCCTCATATACGGGTGTTAAGATAGAAGACAAGGACATTAACGATATTCTGGGCATCATAGACAGGGATATTATCATGGAGATGTCGGACTCCATGATCGAAGGGGCATCAGATAAGTGCCTGGAGATTATTGATAGGATATACAACTATGGTTATGACATCAAGGAGTTTTACCGGGCTATAATGGACCAGTACAGGAGCCTGATAGTCTGCCTTGTCGCCCCTGAAAGCGGTCTCCTGGATATGACCGATGAAAGCGTCAGTGAATTGAAGGTCCAGGCAAAGAAGGCGGGGACGGAAAAACTGCAGCAATCCCTGAATATCCTTATAAACAGGGAGGAGGCGCTCAGGTACACGTCGCATACGAGGCTTGTACTGGAGACAATCGTTGTAAGGATATGCCGGCTGGGCGATCTTTTATCGTTCAAAGAGATTATGGACAGGAT
>JAFGIC010000537.1 GCA_016929815.1 Deltaproteobacteria bacterium | reverse complement strand
CAGGGGATCCTTGCTGGCCATTTTTTTAAGATTAAGGTTTGCCTCCTCAAGTTTGACGGCCAGGATCTTTTCACGCTCAATGGCATTCGTCATATGGTGCATTGTCGCTTCATTAGAAATCGTTATATTCAGAAGCTCCTCATTAATACTTGCCAGGATATCTTCATAAGTGAAGCCTGATTCAATAGTAACATTCAGACATTTTGCGACATCAAGGAGACGGGGGTGGATATCTTTTAACAATTGATTAGCGTCATGAGCGGATATGCCCAGTAATCTCTGGCAGCCATCCTTGAATCTTTGTATATTTTCGGATTTATGGCCAAGGTAAAAGATATCACCTGCCATAGATGCCAGATAAATAACCCTGAAGAGGTTCCCATCACTCGGATCAAACAGGTCATTCTGCGGCTCTTCGTGGTGATGTGTCATTATAAGAGTGATTTCTTCCGGTAGTTTCCATCGTTCTGCAAGGAGCCTGCCTGCCTCCACATGATCAATCCCGATATAGTTTTTTTCATCATCAAGATTCATTTTTCCGGCATTTTCTGCCTTTTTGAGGATTTCCAGGGCCTTGTTTTTGTCGTAAACATAGAAGGCCAGGAGTCCGATATCGTGAAGAAGCCCTATTGTAAATGCGTCTTCCTTTTTTCCGGCAACGGCGCATAACTCACGGGCTGCAAGGGCCGTTAATATCGATCTCTGCCAGACCCTGGAGAGGAAATACTTCTCATTGACAGGGAATATATTCAAGACAGCCAGACCTATGGCAAGATTTCTCACTGTCTTGAATCCCAGGAACATGATGGCATGGTCTATTGTTGCGACCTTATTGAACAGCCCAAAGGCCGGGGAATTCGCGATCCTTAAGATAGCGGCCGTAAGACTTATGTCACGTTTAATGTATTCTGCTATCTGAGATATATTGGAATCCGGACTGTTGGTAAGCCTCAAGATATTGACAACAGTTCCTGAAAAAACAGGGAGATTTTTACCCTTTTCTATCCATTCCTGAATAGTAGCTTCCATTTTTTCCCTAATATATATAAGTTATTTAAATTGCCTATAAAACAAAGCGATCAGATACAGTCCCGAATGTACCTACATGATATGTAACAAAAATCATCCCACTTTTAAGTGCTGCTTAATAAATCGGTATGTATGTCCGGAACCTTGAATCAAATTTTTAAGTATTTATAAGATTAAAAGGTGTATCCAACGCCTATAACACCGGTATGGGACACAGAGTCTCCCGCATCTCCCTTGTATGACACATAGGCATAATTGATAAAAGAAAATACATGACGTGTAAATTGATATCCCGTGTTGATGCCTGCGATCTGACGATTTACCGGTTCACTGATGATGTATTCATTATATGCCTCGGAATAGCGCGGCGAGTTGCCTGTGCCGTACTGGCCTTTCCCTTCCTGACCTGTGCCACCGTTACCATTATTGCCCTGGCCCCCATTGCCCGCCTGACTTATGAAGATCTGACTTGCAACGATCTCCGTATTGATAATCTCCTCCACAGCCCGAAAAGAATCACACCTGGAAAACTCATAGCCTATTTCACTCCAGAACGCGTCTGTCCAATTCACGCCGGCATATACTCCAACTGCTTTATCCTTGTAAGAAAAGATTTCTACATCAGCTTTGCTGTCCGTGTAGATGAAATACTCACCAGTGTAATACCTGGGGCCCCAAAGCTGTTTCATGCTGATTTCACCGCCGAAAGCAACAGATGATTGTTCTTCATCCTTTACAGCTATTGCCTGGGCAAAGGATAATATATCAACCCTCCACTTCGCATGGGGATAAAAGATAATGGATGGTGTTATACTTGCCATGCCGTAATTCAGGAAGGTCGATTCTGCATAACGGGCGCCTTCGAGGCCCAGGTTAAGTGACCAGTCAGTGCCTGTGTCTTCTTTAGGTTCTCTGGTAAAAGAAAGGAACCCGGTCATAAAGGTATCGCTAATTCCCCCTTTAACAGCACGGTCTATGTTGGAGTCGTATCCCGCTTTTGCACCTGTCTCCCATCCGCTGAAGGCAGGGGGTGATGATAAAAGAATGAAAATAAAAATAATCGATAAAATAATACCATAATTAGTACGATTCATGTTTTTAGTCTTCCTTTCAACTATTTATCGACGTCCCCGTCCTGCACCGGATGAAGCTCCGCCTGCGCGGCTCCCCGATGATGAGCCGAATCCGCCCGATGACGAACCTAATCCGCCTGATGATGAGCCGGAACCGCCTTTCTGGGAGCTTGTTCGTCCTGTTTGAGAGCCGCTGTCCCAGAGCGCATTGCCCTTCTCACTGCGGAAGGAAAGGGTCTTTTTTGAGCCAGTCATCCTGATCTCCTGGGCAATGATATACAGTTTTCCGTTTTTCCCAAGGGACTTTGAACCGCGGACAGTGATCTCTGTCCCTTTCTCGATTCCGGCATTCATATCTTCCCAGTACCAGCCCGGGGAGGCTAGGATAATATATGTTTCCGTTTCACTGTTTAATGTAAGTTGAACAGGGCCTGATTCGGGAATGACAATCCCTGTGATTTTGCCCTTGATATCTCCGACAGTATTAAGATCATAACCGCCGGGATAGACTATCCCGCTGTCGGATAAAATCGTATCCTTCTCCTGGGCATGTAAAATCCCCATAAAGGGATTTACAGGGCAAAGGAAGACAGCTGCCAGGACCGTAAGCAAAATCCTGACAGCCGTCCTTTTCAATACCCTACCTGTTCGCAGGGGCGCCATTTCCTGTTTCGTCCTGAGGACCATCTCCTTGATTGCCTGTGCCGTCACCAGGGCCATAGTTATTCCCTTTCTTTTGTAATTCGGTGTTCATGTCTTTGCTCCTTTGAGAATTTTTATCTTATTATGGAGCACAAATGATGCCAAAAGCCGATGACAACATTACCTATTGTAATCATTGAGGAATAATTTTTTCCACCTGTTAGAACGATATCCCGCGCATGCAAATATTGCACGTCAAGCGCAGGTTTTGCATCTTACTTGATATCATATTCCTTGATACGGTACTGCAGTGTGCGCAGCGAAATTCCGAGTATCTGCGCCGCCCGTTTTCTGTTGCCTCCCACCTCTCTAAGGGTTTTCTCTATGGTCGCTCGTTCAGTGGAGCTGAGCAAGCCATCTGTTGATCCCTTTTCATGTTCCGGTAGCTCCAGATTCAGATGACTTTTGTCAATCTCCCCTGAAGAAAGTATAACGGCCCTTTCTATAATGTTCTGCAGTTCCCTGATATTCCCCGGCCATGGGTACTGCTTCAGGACGGATCTTGCCTCTGAGGTAAAACCTGTAAACTTCTTGCCGGAACCGGAGGTAAATTTTCGGGCAAAGTATTCTGCAAGGGGGATTATTGCCTCCCCCCGTTGGTTCAGGGCCGGCATGGCAATGGGAAAGACGTTCAGGCGGTAAAAAAGATCTTCCCTGAATCCTCCCGCTTCTATCTCCGTTTTCAGATCGCGGTTTGTGGATGTGATTATCCTGACATCTACAGAGATAAGCCTTGATCCGCCGACCCTTTCAAATTCCCGCTCCTGGATAACCCTGAGGAGTTTTACCTGTGTTGAAAGGGGGATCTCTCCCACCTCGTCGAGAAACAGGGTGCCTTGGTCGGCCATTTCAAACCTGCCTTTTCGTGTGGCCACTGCGCCTGTAAAGGCGCCTCTTTCGTGTCCGAAGAGTTCGCTTTCAAGAAGTGTTTCAGACAGGGCGGCGCAATGGACGCTTATGAAAGGCCTTGTCCTGCGGGGGCTCATCTGATGAATGACGCGGGCAATCAATTCCTTGCCTGTGCCGCTTGGGCCGGTGACAAGGACTGTTGATGTTGTAGGAGCGACCTCCTCTACGAGCCTGTGGATCTCCTTCATCTTCTCACCCATAAATATCATCTCGGGCGGGGGATACTGTTTCCCCAGTTCTTCAGACATTATGGCGATCCTTTTCTGCGCCTCTGACTCCCTCAGGACACGTTTGACTACATGCCTGAGTTCATCAGGACTCTGCAGAGGCTTGGTCAGGTAATCGGAGGCCCCCACCTTCATGGCCTCCACGGCATTGCCTATGGAACCGTATGCGGTAATTATAACCCATAAGAGATCAGGCCTTTTCTCATGTCCGGACCTGATCAGATCTATTCCGGACATATCAGGCATGCGGAGATCCGTTATAACAAGGTCAAAGTCAGAAGACTCAACTTTGGCCAGACCCTCTCGGCCGTTTTTAGCGTCTTCAACGACATAGCCGTCGTCCCGCAATATGGTGGAGAGAAATGACCGCATCGCTCCGTCATCGTCAACTATAAGAATCCTGTGTCCCATGTCATTTGCTCCTTGCACTGGGAAGCCGAATTGTCAAGGCGGCGCCGGTGCCGTCTGTCCTGTTTGTAAGTTTAATGGAACCGCCCATGCCTTCAATCACTTTCTTTGAATAGGCAAGTCCCAGCCCTGTGCCGTCGGTCTTTGTCGTGTAAAAGGGCGTGAAAATGCGGTCTGTGTCCTTTTCCGATAACCCCTCTCCCGTGTCTTCAATGGAGATCTCCACCCATCCGCCCCTTTCAATGGCAGAGATCACTACAAGGCCGGTTTCCTTAACAGCATCCATGGCATTCCTGACGCCATTGACTATCACACGAAATAATTTTTCTCTATCTGCTTTTACATATGTTCCTGTCGTAATGTTCAGTTCAATTTTTTGGGGGGAATCCGGGGTCGAGAAGACTATCACCTCTTCTATTAAGGGAGCAAGCTCCATTTTCTCTTCATGATAATCTTCCTCCTTTGAATAGAGCATTAGTTCCCGGACCAGGGCCTCGATTCTCAGAGAGCCCTTGACAACCATGGCAAGGGCCTCTTTCTGGGGGCTCCCTTTCTCCGCCTTTTCCTCCAGCCATTGGGCATATCCCTTGATGCTTCCCAGGGCATTTCTGATTTCATGAGCAAGGACGGAGGTCATCTGGCCGATGAGGGTCAGGCGCTTTTGATTTTCCCTTTCAACCTGTGTTTTTATACGATGGGTGTAAAAACGCTCAAATATTATACCCGCAGTCCATAGGAGTATGATAAGCAGACCTGTGATCAACCACATCCTTTCTGCCTGCTGGATCATTTTATCGCTTTCAGTTGTCTGCAGGACCAGACGAAGCAACTCTGGTGTGTTTTCCCGATCTATAATATAATTAAATTCATAGGCGGGCATACCGGTTCCCAGTGTGATTCTCCTGCCTGTATCTGTCCCTGCGCTAATCCGCTTTTCCATCTCCTGAGATGAGAATATCTCTGTGTTTTTAAGTGCACGGTTTGTGTGAAAGAGGATGTTGCCGTCCTTTTCTGCAATAAAGGCATAGGCTACGATCCTGTCTGAAAAAACCTTGCCTATCTCTGAAGAATCATCTTCACCCGTTGATCGCAATGCATTCTCAGCGGACAGTTTAAGCCCGTCCGCAGTATTTTTCAAAGAATCAACGGCCAGGTTTCTGACAATCTTAACATTCTGCATGGTGATGAAGATGATGGCAAGGGATAAGATAAGGAGGAGAATGAATAGACTTAATCTCAATATACCGGTGATATAAATATTTACGGGCTTCATAATTGATTAAATTCCTGAGAGTCCTGTTAATGTATTTATATCCATATGACAGTTTGAGGTTGAATTTTCAAGGATATTATCAAAATCCCGAACAGTGTGTCCATCCATAAATAGAATATTTCCCGACAAACCGGTAAAGATGCAAAGACTGCACAGGAAGTGCAATTTTTGCATGCATCATGCATTCATAGAAGAAGGTTAATGGCTTTGCAAATTGGAATTTATGAATGAATTCAATAAGTAATTACTGATTGGAGGGGGTTGGCATCATTTGTGCTAATTGTAAAGACGAAGATCCTGGCAGGAGAAATAATGAATAATAGACATGCAATAATTAACAACAAATTTTAAATTCAAGGAGAACTTTTATGAAAAAACTACTTTTTATTCTTATGATCATGTGCTTTATCCCGGCTTTTGGATTCGCAGATGAAGTTGATGACGTACTTCCATCCGATACTCCCGCGAAAGTAAAGGAGAGCGCGAGGCAGGCTATCGGCCTTGGTGTTGAGAGCCAGGGCGTCATCAAGATGACAAAGACAATGCTTGAAAACAAATACACTGAAAAGCAGATGATTGCTGCCCATGAGGTTCTAAAGAAGGCCCGGAGACAGGAACTGGATACAGAACCTATTATGAACCGGTTTAATGAGGGTGTGGCAAAAAAGGAAAAGGCCAAGAGCAACGTCAAGGCCATGGAGAAGGTCAGGGCTAATTATGAAACAGCAAACGGTCTTGCCGGAAAGATGACGCAGGAGAAGGCACAGGTAAAGGCGATGACCAAGGAAATGGCTGAATGCATGAATGCCGGCATCACAAAGAAGAATAT
>JAFGIC010000536.1 GCA_016929815.1 Deltaproteobacteria bacterium | reverse complement strand
TTTTATGGATCTTCATGCGACCACACCGCAGGTTGCCGTTAATGTTGACGGGGCCTACAACAGCAACAACAGGGCAGGGACGAACCTGTTCGATGTGGAGCGGGTGGAGGTCCTCTACGGTCCCCAGAGCACCCTGTACAGCAGCAATTCGCCCGGAGGCATTGTCAATGTTGTGACAGCCAATCCCAAGCTTGATCTGTATGAGGCGTCGGGCCTGCTTGAATACGGCAATTATAATCTGTTGCACACAGAGGCCTCCATGAATGCACCCGTAGGCAGCAGGATAGCATTGCGCGCTGCCTTCTCAACCTCCGCCCATGACGGGTATCTGACAAACGGAGGCAGCGATCAGGATACTAAGTCCGGCCGTCTCAGGGCATTGTTCCAGGCCAGCGACAAGCTCTCTTTTGTTCTGACAGGGGAGACATCAAGGAGTTCCAGTCATGGATACGGCGCTGTTCAGGAGTTTGATTATCAGGACGGCTACTGGTACACGAGCCCTGGGGAGGGGCAATACATCAAAGAGGGTAAGGTGAAAGATCCCTGGTACAGCACCGATACCCTCGGTAAGGGTACCTCAAACAAGGAAAAGAAGATCTCGGGCCGTATGGACTGGGAGATGGGTTTCGGCACATTGTCTCTGCTGCCTTCCTATGCAAAGCGTAACGGAGTTGACAGCTTTGTTATGACGGATCCAGGAGGAAACCAGAGAGAAAGTCAGCGCAATAAGGATACAGAAGAAAAAAGCCTTGAGATGCGCGTTGCTTCCTCATCGGATTTTTCCTTCAAGTGGATCTTCGGGGCAACCTATTATAAATCTGTGGATTACCAGGGCACAAACAATTATTATCTTGATGGAACACCAAGCGGGGCTTTTTCCTATGTCTGGATGGATGAAACCCTGAAGGCGGTTTTTGCGAATGTCACCTACCCTGTTACGGACAGATTTCGCTTGACCGGCGGTTACAGATACAGCTGGGATTATCTTAAAAACGATGTGCATGAAACCAAGGGACCGATGAATGAGGAAGGGTGGTCCAGCTTTCCGGATCACAACAAGGCACCGGATTACAAGATTGGCGTGGAATATGATCTGGGGACCGACTCAATGCTCTATGCCGATTACTCGACGAGCTATCGCGTGCAGGGTATGGGAGGTGGAGGCCCCCCCGGGACAGAGCTTATTGAACCTCCGCCTGAAAAGCTCAAGGCATTTTCAATGGGCTCCAAGAACAGGTTCATGGACAACAGGTTGCAGGTCAACGCATCCGCCTATTATTATGATTATAAAAACTACAAGGCCTTTGTTGTGGCGACGGCATGGCAGGTTGAAGGATATACCCCTTACCCGAATGATACGAGCCTGCCCTTCCATCAGCCGATGTCCGACGAATTCAGCTTTGATCCGAATTCATCGGGATGGGGCAATGGACGCATGATGGGCGTTGATCTGCAGACAAGCTGGATCGTTACCGTCAAGGATATGCTGAATCTCTCTGTTTCATATGAAAAATCGGAATGGAAGGATCTTACATTCGATTATTATTATAATTATGGGACATATGCCCAGGTAGGCGGGGGGCCTCCCGGCATGGTTGTCGAGGCGACGCCCGTGGATTCTTCGTTAGTGGTTCCCCTGGAGACAGTGAGCTTTAATGGCAAACCGATGACCATGACTCCGGAATGGTCCATAAATCTCAGCTATAGCCATATCTTTAACCTATGGAACGGCGGCTCACTGAAGATGCAGATTGATGAACGTTATAAATCAGATTATCGTCTTAGCTGGCCGGAGGCAGAAGATACCGTGAATTATCAGGAGGCCTTTAACATAACCAATGCCTCCGTGACCTATACGCATTCGGATGGGAAATGGACACTTTCCGCCAATGTAAAGAACCTGGAGAACTATGCAGAAAAGACAGGCTACATGGGCGGTGCGGTAGGCCAGATGATGGTAGGCGATCCTAGGACCTACAGCGCTGTGCTGTCGGTGAAATTCTAATCTTAATCTGATCGATTAACATATGGTCCGGAGGCGGATTACACGCACCGGCCTATTTTTTCAGCATATTATCCCTTTATTATTTCATATGAATTCTGACGGTAAATGTATATGGAATGGCTGAATTGATCACTTATATGTTTGTTCCATGATACGCATTATGATGATTGGCTCACTAATGGTTGATCCATCCTGGACCTTCTGTATTGTAAATTCTGTAACATATTGAAATTACTTAATTATATATAATGATCGGCCTGTGTCAGTATCATGTCACAGGCCTATTTTTTGTATGTTATTTTATAAGTTTCTTTACCCCATATGCCTATTAAAGAACACTTCAATAAGTGATGGAAAAACATAAAAAAAACTCATTAAAAAATCATATTTATTACAAATTATCTACATAGCAATCAAATAAAAATGCCTTAAATATAATAATAAAATTTAATAAATCTATATTTGGGTTAATATAGGGGTATGAATTTATCTTTAAATATGGGTTAGACATGGAAGGAGTGTATTCATCCTGGGTATATCGCATAGAAAACATCACTCTTAATTATTCCATTATAAGTAACCTTTTAAGATAAAGGCCGGAATGGCCGGCCTGAATATCATTAATAATAAAGAGGAGGAAGAACGATGAAAAAATGGTATTTTATATCTTTTATGTGTATCTTAATTGGTTTTATTGTTGCCATTGGCGATACTGTCTCCCTGTTCGCACAGGAGGAGAGCGCCACCGAAGAATTCACCCTTGAGGAGATAACAGTAACCGCTCAGAAGCGTGAGGAAAACCAGCAGAAGGTTGCTATCGCAATGGAGGTAATTACCGCGGAGGAGATGAAGGAACTCGGAAGGAATGACATCAATGAAATCCTGATGAACGTATCCAGCGCCATTGTCCAGAAGGCTTCGGATGGATTGAGGGTTTCAATCCGCGGCATCTCGGATGACAGCTCATCATTCTATGGGCAATCCATGGCCGCGCCGACCGTAGCGATAAACACGGACGGCGTATATTCCAACAGGAAGGATACCGGCGGCGGTCTTTATGACCTGGAAAGGGTCGAGGTGCTTTACGGCCCCCAGAGCACCATGTACAGCAGTAACTCGCCCGGGGGTATTGTAAACGTTATTACGGCGCAGCCTAAGACCGACAGGTTTGAGGTCTCAGGCTCCATTGAAGCGGGAAGTTTCAACCTTTTAAACTTACAGGGAGCGGTAAATATCCCATTGGCTGAAAGATTCGCAATACGCACGTCCTTTTCAAAATCAAAACGCGACGGATACCTGGACGAAGGCGGGGACAGCGAGGACACAAAATCCGCCCGTCTCAGGGCATTGTTCCAGGCGACCGAAAAGATATCAATCACGGCCACTGCGGAGATCTCCAAGGATGAGAGTATCGGAATGGGAGGAGGCGTAAAGGTGTTTATCCATCAGGATGACGAGTATTATCCCGACGGAACCGAGCTAACAGACCCATGGACGAGTTCCGGCGGATCTGATACGCCGTCAACAAATGACAGCAATTCAAAGAAGTTTTCCGGGAATGTGGCGTGGGACATGGGATTCATGACAGCCACCTTTGTGCCGTCCTATACTACGGGTGATGGCGAAAGGACCAGGGTTATGGTATTCGGAGACAGTGTTGATGTTTCCTATTCCTACACGGACAGGTGGGAGAAGGGCGCGGAGCTGAGGATGGCATCCGGACCTGACTTCCCTTTTAAGTGGATACTGGGCGGAACATACTATGACTCCGAAGACAAGCAGGACGAATTGTCCGCAGAGTATATAGCTTACGGTACGGGAAAATTCAGCTTCAGGACCAATACGCAGAAAAACCGGGCCTTATTTGCCAACGTAACGGTGCCTGTTGTCGGCAATCTGCGGTTGACCGGGGGCTATCGTGCGAGCTGGGATGAGATGGTTACGGACAATTATGAGCGGACATGGAACCAGGAGAGGCAGGAGTATGAAATCAGGGATGAGAATCCCAGTCAGAACACAACCAAGGGAAGGCCGGATATAAAGGTCGGCTTCGAGTATGACCTGGCGGAAAACTCGATGCTCTACGGAGATTATTCGACGAGCTACAGGGTCCAGGGAATGTCACAGTCATCAGACCCGCAGGAACTCAAGGCATACACACTGGGCGCCAAGAACAGGTTTTTCGGCAATAAGCTTCAGTTGAACACGTCTGCCTATTACTATGACTACAGCAACTACAATGTAAATTACAGAAAGACGATATGGGTTGACGACATAGACGGGGATAATGAGATGGACGGCGGCGGCGGTCCCGGCGGCGCTCCTCCTCCGATGTCTTTCAGCGGCGGTTCTCTTGTCCCCGCGCAGGCGGACGGCGGAACTCCTACCTCGGAAACTTCAAATGCAACGCCTGAGGGTGTTACAGGTGAAGGGCGCATGCTCGGCGCCGATCTATCTGTAAGCGCGATTATCACTGCCAAAGATATGCTGAACCTGTCGGTTTCATACATTAAGTCGGAATGGACAGACCTTTACTTTGATTGGACATACGATTATGAGCTAAAACTTATAGGCGGGGTTGCCACGCAAGTGGATCTTGAAGATACCAGCTATAATGGAAAACCCATGCAGAACACCCCGCCATGGACCATCAACCTGAGCTATAATCACAATTTCAACCTGTGGAATGGAGGGACGCTTAAGGCAGGGATCAGTTCCAGGTACCAGACGGATTACAGGCTTTCATGGAATGACGATGAATACCCTGAAAATTATCAGGAGACATTCCATATGGAGAACGCTAACGCGGCATACAGTCACCCCAACGGAATGTGGACCCTCTCGGCATATGTGAACAACATATTCAATTATGCCGAGAAGAGGATGTATATGAATGCCGGCGGACAGGGGCAACTTGGCATCGGCAATCCC
>JAFGIC010000535.1 GCA_016929815.1 Deltaproteobacteria bacterium | reverse complement strand
GCTTACCTCCAATGCCTTTAGTAATAATTCAGGATTTATAGCCAGGTTAGTGGGCATATCAAACCTCCAATATTTGATACAAATATCATACATCCCGATGCCTGTAAACTGTAATACCGCCATTTGACAGGAACTTCTTGAATCAAATTTAAAAAATGATTATTGTGTCCATATAAAATAGAATAGAGGATCTGTTATGAAAAAGATATTCGCATTTGCACTAGGGTGGTTTGTTGCCTTTACCATTACCGTTTACGCTCAAACCCTTCAAAAATCCCCTGAGGATGAATCGATTTCCCGTCACCTTGTACTTGAGAACGGCATGAAGGTCCTGCTTGTATCGGACCCTGAGTTTAATGTCTCCGCGGCGGCCCTGGAGGTCGAGGCCGGCTCCCTTATGGACCCAGAAGAGAGGCAGGGGCTTGCCCATTTTCTGGAGCACATGCTGTTCCTCGGGAACGAAAAATTCCCGGATGTGGAGGAATATCCGACCTATCTTGAGAGGAACGGGGGTTATTCCAACGCGTACACAGCGGAAGACCGGACCAATTTTCACATGCAGGTGCAGCATGACGCCTTTGAGGGCGCACTGGACCGTTTTTCTCATTTTTTCATAGATCCCCTTTTTTCCCCCGAATACATCGAAAAGGAGATAAATGCCGTTAACTCCGAGCATCAGAAGAACCGTGAGCAGGATGGCTGGCGACAATTCCAGCTTTTACGCGCATTTTACAGGGATGATCATCCGGCCAATCATTTTGCGACCGGCGACGGGGAGACCCTGAAGGGCGTGACACAGGAGGAATTTCTGCGATTTTACAACACCTATTATTCGGCCAACCGGATGAGCCTGGTCCTTTTAAGCAATAAGGGGCTGGATGAGCTTGAATCCCTGGCAAGGGAATACTTCCTGCCTGTAAAGAATAATAATGCAAAAAAAATGAGTTATGACCCGGATTATCTGGATCCCGTCGCGGGTCTCCGTCTTATCAAATACGTGCCGGTACAGGATATCAGGGAACTGACCCTGACATTCGCCATCCCGGAGTTCATCAGCCGTTACGATGTGAAACCGGATTCGCTGGCCGGCTTTTGCATAGGCCATGAAGGGAATGGATCCCTTCTTTCCTATCTTAAGGGGCAGGGGCTGGCCACAGGTCTGAGCGCAGGGGCAGGGTTTCCCACCTCGGATTACGGCACTTTTACAATCAATATACAGCTGACACAAAGGGGTCTGGAACAATACCGTGATGTTATCAAATATTGTTTCAGCTATATCCGCATCCTCAGGAAAGAGGGGATGCCCTCCCATGTTTTTAAAGAGATCAAGCATATGGCCGAGCTTGATTATACCTATGGAAACAAGGGAGAAGGCGCAGAGCGGGCCTCTGCCCTTGCCGCCAATATCAATCGTTATCCCATTGAGCTAGCGGAGACTGTTGATTATATGTATAAGACCCTTGATCAGGGGCCAATCGAGTCCCTGCTTAGTTATCTGCGGCCGGACAACATGCTTTGCATGCTCACTGCGGAGGGATTGGAGACAGACAGTCTTGAGCCGTATTACGGCACGTCGTATTCTTACACTATTGAAAAGGGGAGTTACTACAATTCGCTGCTTGATCCGCCGCTCGTGAAAGAACTTGCGCTTCCTGTCCCCAATCCTTTTCTGCCGGAAGATGTAACCCTTCTCGCCGAACGTCCGGTTAATCTCATAAATGAACCCGGCCTTGAGTTGTGGTATGCCCAGGATACGACATTCAAGAGGCCCAAGGTCTCACTGATTTTTCATATACTGCCTCCAAAAGAAATTGTGGATGCAGGTTATATGTCCCGCCTTTACCTTTATGCCGCCTGCATTAATGAAAGGTTGAATGAAACGGCATATGCCGCAAGAATGGCCGGATTGGATTACGGGTTTTCCGTTGATCTGGACGGCCTGACCATTGTAATCAACGGTTACGAGGCATCATCCCGGGAGTTGTTAAACGAGATAGGCAGGGGTTTGATATCCCTTGAGGTATCAGAACAGCAGTTCGCGGACACCAAGGAGCGGATATTGCGTGAATGGAAGAATTTTAAATTGGGGCAGGCATGGGACGTGGCGCGTGAAACCTCGCGAAGGATCAGAAAGGAGACCTATTTTGGTTATGAGTCCCTGTTGAAGGAGGGTGAAACACTGAACCTTGCGGACCTTAAGGAATTTGCCGATACCCTTTATGATAAAACGCGGATTGAGGCCCTGGTCTGCGGAAATATCACTGCCGGAGAGGCTGTTTCTTTAACACGGCTCCTCCAGTCTTATATCCCATCCGTACCCCTGGATAAGGAAGATGTATTCAAACAGCGTGTCCTGGTTGAAAAGGGAAAAGATCCTCTCACATACATAGAAAGGCTGGAGACCAATAATTCCTGTCTCTGGAGGACTATACATCTGGGCAGTGAGGATGCCGGGTTGAGGATGGCCGCGCAGGTTATCGAGAAGTTTGTCTCACCGCAATTTTATGCCGAGATGCGCACAAGTCAGCAGCTGGGATACATTGTATGGACCGTTGCGCCCGAGGATAACGGACAATACTACCTGTTTTTTGTTGTTCAATCGGAAAGTCATCCTGCTGATGAGATACGCAGGAGGGCGGACGAGTTTATCAAAGGCCTGCCTGCCGAATTCGCTGCCATGTCCGATGAGGAATTTGCCGAGATCAAGGATGCCGTGCGCGAAGGACTGCTTGAAAAGCCGAAAAGCATCGGAGAGAAGAGCGCGCAGTTCTATGACCTGACCTTTGACAAGGATGAAGATTTTGACCGGCTTCAGGCCAATCTGGATGCATTGGATAGACTTA
Source organism: Deltaproteobacteria bacterium (assembly GCA_016929815.1). Classification (GTDB taxonomy): domain Bacteria; phylum Desulfobacterota; class DSM-4660; order Desulfatiglandales; family HGW-15; genus JAFGIC01. The sequence continues at coordinate 290 of JAFGIC010000535.1, read as the reverse complement.
CAGGATCACAGGTCGCAAAGATACTGGCGGATATCGTTAACCCCGATACAAGAAAGGCAACCGACATACTGTTATTCGCAAAACAGCACGAGATAATGAGCGATACAAAGGCTTCATTCGGCTCTATAGATTCATTCAAGAAAAGCCGGGAATTTGTGGCAAGACCTGAAAAGGCGGAAGATAGGAAAGAGTAAACAGGAAAGAGTAAATAGAAAAGAGTAAATAGGAAAGAGTAAACAGGAAAGAGTAAATAGGAAAGAGTAAACAGGAAAGAGTAAACAGGAAAGAGT
>JAFGIC010000534.1 GCA_016929815.1 Deltaproteobacteria bacterium | reverse complement strand
TATGCTGACCATAGTCATCGTCAGCAAGATTTTATCGTGGTGGGACAAGATCGCCGGCAAGGTATTTCCGGTTGATATCCCGGGCCTAGCCTTGATCATAAGCATTGTAGTTGTTATTATTGTAGGTTATGTGGCATCCTGGTGGTTGAGTGCAAAATTAATGCACTATGTGGACCAGATCTTTATCAGGGTGCCGGTGGTTCAGTTCATATACGGCATTATCAAGGATACCTTGACAAGCCTTCTGGGCGAGAAAAAGGCCTTCAGCAGGGTGGCGGTAGTCAGGCTCCCAGGGACAAACACAAAAATGCTCGGCTTTATAACCTCCGATGATCTTGAATATATAGGCTTCAAGGATCATATAGCAGTTTATGTGATGCAGTCAATGCAATGGGCCGGCATTACTTTCCTTGTCCCCAGGGAGGATGTTGAAATCCTTGAAGGGGTAAAGATGGAAGATGTTATAAAGTTTATTGTCTCAGCAGGCGCGGTTTCATCTGGGTCGAGAAACAGTTCTAACGGGCTGCCTGTATAAATAATCGCAACGGCAAGATTTATTATAATCGTGCGATCAATTCCTTAGCTACCTTTTCGCCTGAAAGGAGCATCCCCCCGAATATGGGTCCCATGCGAGGTCCGCCGAAGGTAGCGTTTGCGGCCATGCCGGCTATATAGAGTCCCGGAAATACCTCGCAGGTGTTTTCGATGGTAAGGGTCTCGGCCATGTCCGCCCACATGGATTTCTCTCCCGCTATAAGGCCTGTAGGTGTATTAAGTCTGTGCGGGACCTTTTCCTGAACCACCTTTACTACCTCTGTGGCATGACCGGTCGCGTCGATCACGAACCGCGTCCTCACGGACAGGGGGTCTATATGAAGTCCAGCCATCTCAACCGGGGACCAGTTCAGCACCAGCCCCGTGATCCTTTCCTCGCGCATAATCACATCCTCTATGCTGATGCAGTTCATGATTTTTACACCTGCCTGAACAGCCCTTGCCGTAAGGCATGCAACCGCCTCTATGGAATCCGAGGTGTAATAATTCTCCTCATATCTCTGATATCGGACCTTCATCTCATCCAGTATGTGAAGGGCTTCCTCCTGTACCACGATCTCGTTGAACATCATGCCGCCTCCCCACATGCCGCCTCCTATACTCAACTTCCTTTCAAAGAGGACGACCTTCTTACCCGCCTTTGCAAGATAATATCCAGCCACAAGACCGGAAGGTCCGCCGCCCACGATGGCCGCATCCGTGTCCAGGCATTCATTGAGTTTTGCGTAATAGCGGTCTATGATTGCCTTTGTAATTTTAACTTCGTCAAGCATACCTGTTCTCCTTTTAATGGAAAAGGCCGTTTCCCTGGCAGGAAAACGGCCTATAAAATACCTGATTTATATGCGGTTTCCTACGCTGGGATTATCCAGTTCAGGTTCAAAGGGTATTATCTCAGGCCTGGTTAAAGGCCACCCCTACCTTGCAAGCCTTTAGCTATAAGCAGTCGCTTTCAGCTTATATAGACTAAATTATTGAATGGTGCTTTTTGTGTCTTCTGGAATATGTATATCTAACAAACACCATCATTTTATCCAATATAAAAAATCCCAGACAGGATATCAAGAATGAAAATCAACTCATAAATATTATTCTATTAATTTCTTATACAGTGTCCATCCATAAATAAGGCATTTATGTATGGAGCGTTCAGCTGTCAGTCAATTAATTTAATTGATAAGGTTTTGCTGAAAGCTGAATGCTGACGTCTGATAGCTTACAGCTTCACCTGCACGAGCGGGTGACAATCAAAAATACCATCTCCACTCGATATTGGCTGTGCTGGGATACATGCCGAACTCGCTTTTTATATTCATGCCCTCTGCCTCCCTGCCGAAGGGCGCTGCAGCGCCGAGTGAGAGCTCGGACTCATTGGAGATTGAATACACGGCATTGAATGACGCCAGGATGGAATTGTCCGTCAGATTCCCTATCAATACCATCTGGCTCGTGAGCAGCGGGGTAAATTCGTAGCCTATGCCCAGTGCGGAATAATGGCGGCCCAGATACAGCCCGTGTCCGTTTTTAAGATATGCCGCGGCATAATCAGAGGCGCCGTCATAGCCGCTTCCGTGATAAAAATACTCAAGTCTTAGATCCAGGCTGTTCTCCCAGTAGTGTTGAATGCCCAGGGAGACCTCAGCGTGCCTATCCTGTGCGGGAGACTCAGGCCGGGCCACATGCGCCTCAGCCTTTACATCCAGCCATTCAAGCATTTCACCCTGAAATGATCCGCCTATGACATCAGCGTCAGCAAGGCTGCCTGCAATCAGTGCCCATTCAAATTCATGAAGGTTGACCGATATGCGCGCGAGATATGATGTGCGTCCGGTTTCGGGACTCCTGCTCCATCCATTGTCGCCGTTTTCATCAGGACTGTAACCGAGCGCTCCTATCAGTGAGAGTTGTGAGAGGTTTCCCAGCCTCACCTCCGCCCTTGCGGCATCCACGCCCGGCTTATAGACCCTGTAAAAGGTCTGTGCAGCAAATGCGGCAAAGAAGTCATTGGGGGTAAAATAATAGTTCGTGGCAAGGTTTACAGGCTGCCGTCCGATTATTACGTCAATACGGTCCCTTGACCATCGGAGATTAAGCCTGTCAACGGCTGTATGAATGTAGTTGTCTTTGCTGGCGCTCCACTCCAGGGCCGAACTCCTCTCTGCGTCAGGTATTGTTACACCGCCGCCTGACTGAGCGGCTATAAGCTCCATGGGTATATAGGTCTGATAGGCGTTTGCCTCAAGACTTAATGCACCCCCTGTGCCGGCATCAATAATAATCCTCCCTATCCCTGCTATGCCGGACTTGTCATTGTCTTCATAGAGCATAATGTTCTCGGGCCTTTTATAGACCAGGCCATATACCTGGGTCATCCCTGTAATGGAAACGAAGGATTCAACTCCATGCCATTCATAAAAGGCCTTGGCCGGCATGGGTAAAAAAATAGACAGAGCAGCCAGGGCAATAAACCGGACAAGGATGTTATGGCGCATCGAGCGGCTCAATTGAAGACCTCGTCGCTTTCTATCCTTCCGTCATGGAGCCTTATAATACGGCGTGCGCGGTCCATCACCCTCTGGTCATGTGTGGAGAAAAGAAATGTAACGCCCGATTCACGGTTGAGCCTTTCCATAAGGCCCAGCAGGGAATCGGCATTGGCGGAATCCACATTGGCGGTGGGCTCATCCGCCAGGACTATTGCCGGCCTGGTGACTATGGCCCTCGCAATGGCAACCCTCTGCTGCTGACCCCCCGACATCTCATCAGGCCTCCTGTTTTCAAGCCCCTCCAAACCCACCTCCTTGAGTATTGCCGTCACCCTGTCCCTGCATTCGCGATCCGACACCCCCTGCAATGAAAGGACAAAGGCCGCGTTTTCATAGGCGGTCATAACAGGAATAAGGTTATAGGCCTGGAACACAAACCCTATGCGGTCTCTTCTAATGGCCGATATCTTTGAACGAGACAGCAGGCCTATATCCCGGCCCTCCAGGAAGACCTTCCCGCTCGTGGGGACATCCAACCCCCCGATGAGGTTCAGGACAGTCGTCTTTCCTGATCCGGAAGGTCCGCAGAGCGCTGTAAAGTCGCCCTTATGGATATCAAAGGAAAGCCCGTCCACGGCATGTACCTCCATCTGTCCCTGCCGATAATATTTTGAGGCATCTTCAAGCCGGACTATCGCATGGTCCTCCATTATGACTCCTTTTGTTATATCTCTTTCAATGACTCCACGGGAGGGACGCGGCCTGCCCGCCAGGCGGGGTAGATCCCTGATAATATCGTCAGCGTAAAAAGCGCCGTCAGTATCCAGGCCGCGCTTTCCCTGTAAAGCCTGATCTTCATCACCGGGTCAATAAGGACCCCGCTCGCGCTGTAGTCGCTTCCGACCATACCGGTAAAATCTATGCCGTGCAAATACATAAAGGCATACCATGGGATTGTGATTAATACGCCAAGGCACAGCCCAAGGATCGCATACCATATCGATTCGATAATCACCAGCCTGAAAAGCGTAAACGGTGACATCCCCACGGCCATCATTACCCCGAACTCCCTTGTCCTCTCCATTACGCTCATAAGCAGCGTATTCAGTATCCCGGCGGCAATGAGGAGCCCTATAAGGACCTGAATAATAATGTTGCCTGACTTATCCAGCGTTATTATGGAGGCGAGATCAGCCTGGGTCTCCCGCCAGGTCAACGCCTCCCATGCAGGATTCCGGAGTTTTGACATGATTATATCGCGCATTTCATCGGAGCGGCGCTGGTCCCTGACAACAACTGAGACAAGGGTGGCGTCTTCCGCCTCATAGCCGAGCGACGAACGGACCCTGTCGATAGGCAGGATAATCATTGACCCGTCCACCTCGCTCACGCCGGTCTTAAATATCCCCGAAACCCTGGCGATCTCGCTGATTATCTCTCCGTTGGCATCCGTGGTTGTGTATATGAGCTTTTTCCCTATGTCTATATTAAGCTTTTTTGCCACCCTGGTTCCCACAAGGGCACCCTGGCTGTTTTGCCCTGAAAAGAGACCCCCTTCAACAATCGAACGGATAAAGAGGTTGCTCTCCACTGACTCCATATCCGGATCAACGGCGATGAAGGCCCCTCCTATGCTCTTGCCTGCGCTCGCGAACATGGCCTGCCCCATGATCCTTTCAAGGGCGCTGTCCACTCCGTTTATTTCAAGCAGTTGCTCTCTTATCCCTGCGGCATCTGACAGCCTCTTTTCAAGGGACGGGGAATCATTATACCCCCTTGGCTCTATTGTAACGTGTCCCAGGCCCATGACGGCGCTTGTGTCGATCATCTTTGTATAGCTGTCATACGCCATGCCTGTAAAGGTTACGGATAACAGGACCCCGAAGCCTATTGAAAGGACAGTAATATATGTGCGGCGCTTGCGCCGCCATAGATTGCGCCATGCCATGTTGCTGATTTTCATATACCTCTCTCACCTGTGATGGATGGCCCTGACAGGTTGTATGACAGCAGCCTTTATCGCCGGATAAAGCACGGAAAGAAAGGCGATAATAAAGAGAAAGACAATGGGCACCGCCACTGACTCGGCTGTAAGGTGCGCCCTCCATATCGGATCAACGGCGACCCCGCCGAAAGAGGCGCCCTCTGCCAGGGATGAAAGATCAATGCCGTTATGCTCAAAATACCGGGAAAGGGCAATGCCGGACACGCCGGCAATGATGCTCGCCGCAAGGACCTGCATGAATGTCTCGGCATAGACCAGCATCATAATCTGCCACGGCTTAACCCCCACGGCCTTCATGATCCCGAGTTCCCTGATCCGTTCAAATACCGTCATGAGCATCGCGTTCAGCACCAGCATGGCTACCGCCGTATAGGTGATAATCACCATGATTATCATCTGTGAATCGGCAAGATCCAGTATCCGGGCTATTACCGGCATCAGCTCCCTCCAGTTCAGGGTCTCACAACCAGGCGCAATGTCCGCCACTTTACTGGTGGCGGCAATAAGGTCCGTGGAACGGTCAGGTCTCATTACGGCTATCTCGTGCGCGCCTTCAGGAAGGACCATGAGTTCACGAAAGGCGCTGTCCTGCATATACAGTCCTGCGCGATCAACCTCTTCGCCCACGGATTTCAGTATGCCTTTTACGGTATAAATATCATTTGCCATGGACCCGTCCGTGGCCTGGCCCACAAAAATGAGCTCATCCCCTATATCCACCCCCAGGGTCCTGGCAAGCTTTCTGCCTATGACAACACCGGAAGGATCGGATTCTTCAAGCCATTTGCCCTTTAAGACATGCCGGTTGATCTGGGTAACGTCGGATTCGTTTGAAAGGTCTATGCCCCGCAACTGCACCCCTGCCGATGTGGCGCCTGAGGCCGCGAGCCCGAAGCCATAAAGCCTCTTTGCGGCATGGAAGCCGGCCTTTTTCAGATCGGCCAGTATCCGGTCCGGATCACTGATAACCTTGTAAAGATCAGGGTCCTCCCTGTAATCCGGCGCATGTATCTGGATATCGCCGAGGTCCATGGAAACGGCATTCCGTTCGCTGCCCTGGAGAAGGCCTTCCATCAGGGATGCGAACAGGATCATGATGAACCCAGCAAACCCCATCGCTGCAGTGGTTACAAGGGTCCTGTGCCAGTTTCGAAAGACATTTCTTGAGGCGATTTTTAATGTTCTCATGGGTTTTCTCTTGAAGCACTTTTCTTCTTAATTCGACCAGACTTTGTGAGGCAATGTATTTATGGCTCAGGTGCCAGGCTTAGTGCTCAAGGGAAGAATACAATCCCTTAAATCCCTGCACCCTGCGCCTTGAATCTCATTATTTTTTCTTATTTTTTCCCTGCGCCTGGCACCTTACGCCCTGCGTCTTATGCTTTGAATGTCATTATTTTTTCTTTATCTTTTACTTGTGCCCTGTACCTTGCGCCCTATTTATTACATCCTCTTCAGACTTGAGATAGAGAAAAAATCCTCATCAAGGTCAATATCCAGCTCAAGCTCCTCATATACCAGCTCAGTATATTCTTCCGGTTTGTCCGAGGGGACCACCCTCATGACCTTTGGCCTGATCCTTTCCCCGAGCATCTCAAACCTGCTGAAGGTCATGGTGCGGCTGATAAGCATATCCTCATCATAGTAAAGATATTTTACAGGCATGTACCCGTCGGCAAGGACTGTGGCTACAATCTTTCCCCATACCACAGGGGCATCGGGTTTCGGTATAAGCGTGAATTCAATTACCTCCTGCCCGTCTCTTATGCCTTCATAGGATATTGTCGGATCGTAATCCTCCTCCATGCGGGACTCCTTTACCAGGTCGTCATTGGTAAAATGACTGCCCATCCAGGAACTCATCATCATGTGGGATGAAAGTTTGATAGTCCGGTCGGTCTTTGGCAGGTAACTGTAGATGTCATTGCCGGATTTAAGGGTGGAGAGCCCCTTATCCTTTAATGGGGACAGTATGCGCACAAGGGTCATGTCCTTTCCCAGGGACCATCCCTCCATGCGCATATCACGTGTATAGTGGACGGTCTTGACCTGCATGGTCAGGACAGAATGCGATGAGGTCCCTCGCCACATGTCATCCACCTCGCGCAGGATCTTTTTGGCTCTTGCAACTGATGGGTCTTCATCTTCACCGGAGGACCATGCAACCGGGAAGACAAGGATCAAGATCAAGGAGACTGTTGCTGTAAAGACGCGTAACATGGATATGGCTGCCCCCCCTTAGTTGATTGAAAGGCAAAAAATTGTAGAGTTCTCTGATTACTGCCTTTCATGGCAGGTAGTGCATTTTCTGTATGCCTGGGCGTCATTGCCGAAAACAGCCTGCTCCTTGTGACAGGTCTTGCAGTTAAGATGATATGCGGTCTGCAATTTCATGATTTCACCGTCATCTTCGGAAGGGTCATGACATTCAACGCACGCCATAGTGTCTTCCCATGGGGACCAGACATTCTCCCCATCTGCATAGTCATGATGACATTCCCAGCAGGAGACCCCATATTCCTTGGCATGTTTTCTATGGGAAAAAGTCACCGGACCTTTCCTGTCTTTTTCATATACATCGTTGTCTATTTTTATATAGTTCAGACCATCAGCTTCGATGGCTGTGTCAGGCTCGGAAGGGGCTGTTGAATTCTCCTCAGCGGCATAGGCCATAAAAACAAATAAAGCCGCTGCGCAGATCAACAGTATTCCGCAGGATTTCAATATAAAGGCTGCATTCTTATTAATAGGCATTTTTATCCTCTGTTTTAATTTTATGATCACCTGTCTCGTCAGGATCTATTGTATTTTAAAGGTGATATTTGTGTATCAAAATTATCGCTTAAAATCAAGGGGTTTTACCTTTACTAAAAGGCTCACAACATGAACCCCTCTGAATGTGTAATACGACAATTCACCCCAATGTGTAAAATTTTATAAACTCTGGAAAAGAATTACCTATAAATTTGGCAAATTGTTACACGGTTATGCAGAAGGCGTCCTGGCAGTACCGCCAACCGGCTGTTATTTAATCAAAATATAAACAATATGTGATTCAGGCATTGGCATCGTATTTGCAGAATAGCTTCTCAAACAGGCCCTCTCGGTTGCACGTGCATCTTCAACTATGATCACCTACAAAACGGATGGATCAAGGGATGACATAGAGGAGAATAACGGCATATCGGGAGACCTAAAATAAGGCAGGGTCATTATCCCTGCCTTATTGCATGTCTATCCTTAAACCAGAGTTATATATGCCTGCAAAATTTGAAATCATGAAAAGGAGGGCAGGTCAATATACCTATAACCTCCTTGCCTCAAACGGTATAATCATCCTGAACAGCGGATTCTTTACATCAAAGTCCGATGTTATAAGCAACATTGAGGCAGTTAAAAGGTATGCATCCAGTAACGAAAGCTACCAGCGCAGCTCCACTGACGGCGACGGGGCATACTTTGTCCTGAAGGGGCCTGATGGGAATATTCTCGGCAGGAGCAAGCATTATCTATCAATCGCGGGACTGGAAAAGGGTATAGCATCAGTAATGAGGAACGCTCCCCGCGCTGTTGTGAAAGACTGGACATTATGATAAAGTGTTTACGATCAGATATTCTTCATCATCATTTTCATCATAATCGATTTCATCGTCTTCGTCACTATCATCGTTGAAATCGTCGTCATCATCATCGTATTCATCATCTTCTTCATATAATCTGGCCATAATGAAATGCCTCCCTAAAAAAGATTTACATATGGATACGGCGGGCATTGTCAACTGTCGGAGAATAATCTTAGAGGCGGTCTCCCATGATATGACCACCTCCTAGCGGTATAATCAACAGGAAGACTCAATTTGATATATAATTTTAATAAATAAAAGCCAGGGAAGTCAATTTATTATTATCATGATGGTTGACCTGCAAGGGCTGATTTTCTATACTCCCCAGTTAAAAACACGGTTATTTTAAAACCGCATTCAGCAACAGTAATTTCCGGTTAGAATTTTGCATAGGGCCATTGTTTAACTGATACGCCATTATTACCGTGATGACGGATGACCATGAAAAATCTGATGAAAACCATATCGACAAGGACAGGGGCTGTAAAGCTTTCCATGTCTGTAGTCATTTTTCTTATCATCCTCAAAGTGGTTGTCTCTATTATTTCCCGCAGTATCAGCATTTCGGCACAGGCCGCGGACAGCCTCCTCGACATCTTTTCCATCGGCATTACCTTTATTGCGTTAAAAAAGGCCGCGGTTCCCGCCGATAAGGAACATCCCTTCGGGCACGGCAAGGCGGAAGGACTTGCTGCCATGATCCAGGCGGCCCTGGTGCTTGGAGCCGGTTTTTTCATTATTTATACATCAATACAGCGAATTATCCACAGCACGGCAATAGAGCCTGACGAGGGCATCGCTGTAATGATTGTTTCAATCATTGCCAGCTTTTTCCTTTCCCGCCACCTTCACAGGGTTGCCAAAGCTACCGGCTCCACGGCCATTGACGCATCAGCACGCAACATCAGCGCCGATGTCTACTCTGCTGCCGGTGTATTGCTGGGCCTCCTGATGGTTCGTATTACTGATATGGTTATTTTGGACCCTATTATCGCCCTGATAATGGCAGGTTTTGTGTTGAAGGCGGGATATGAAGTCACTGTCAGGGCGGTCCATGAGCTTATAGACTACGCCTTGCCCGGGGAAGAGCAGCAGATTCTGAATAATTGCCTTGATGAACATAACAACCTGATTGTTGAATATCATGCGGTTCGCAGTAGACGCGCTGGAAATGTATGCTTCATTGACCTTCATATAGTAATGCCGAGATATCTCAGCTTTGAAGATTCACATGCAATGTGCGATCATCTTGAGCAGGATATCAGGGACAAAATTTCAAGCGCCAATGTAATAATTCATGCCGAGCCCTGCACCCCCGAGTACTGCATCCGGTGTGCTATTACCGCCTGTGAGATAAGGAGTTATTGACAGGCTTGATTATATTTGTGTCTTAAAACACCTTTATGGCCTCAGAAGGCCATAAAAGAGTAAAAGTAAAATTGAGACCTTTCCAACAAAAAATCCCCTGAATTTCTTCAGAGGATTCAATTAGTTACATTAAAATGGTGGTGCCGAAGACGAGACTCGAACTCGTACAGGCCTACGCCCGCTAGACCCTGAACCTAGTGCGTCTACCAGTTCCGCCACTTCGGCAAGAAATATTGTTGATATTTCAAGTGAGATAATTATAGTATTTATCTTTTTATGTCAATAGATAACTTGGAGCGTTTGGAAGACCAATGAAGATTATTTATGATTTAAAGGAACTTGACAAACCCCTTGAAAATCCAGTCCTTACCATCGGCAATTTTGACGGGGTCCACAAAGGGCATCTGGCGCTTTTTGACTTGGTCAAAAAGCGGGCCGCCGCTATCGGGGGCTGTTCAGTTGTCATGACCTTTGAACCTCATCCCATAAAGCTTACGAACCCGGGAAAGGGCCTTTTGATAATAACCCCCATAAAACAGAAACTGAGACTTATCTCCGAAGCAGGCATTGACGTAACCCTGTGCCTGCCCTTTGACAGACAATTTTCAACCATATCTGCCAATGATTTTGTAAAAAATATCCTTGTGGATAAGATAGGGATAAGGGAGATCGTGGTCGGCTATGATTATTCCTTTGGGAATAACCGACAGGGCAACATCGGGCTGCTTAAAAGAATGGGAAAAGAGCTGGGATTTAAGGTCCACACTATAGAACCTATCCACCTGAAAAAGGTGCTCGTTTCAAGCACATCCATAAGGAACTTTATAAAAGAAGGGGACCTTGAGCATGCCAGGGTCCTTCTGGGCAGGGATTACCAGATCACCGGCAGGGTTATAAGCGGCGCAGGGAGAGGGGGCAAACTGCTGGGATTCCCCACTGCTAATCTGCTCCCTGTCGATGAGCTTATCCCCAAAAAGGGAGTCTATGCCGTTATTGCGGAGATCGACAGCAGGCAGTATTTCGGGGTATGCAATATCGGCAACAACCCCACATTCGGGGAAAACGTCCTTTCAATAGAGACACACATGTTTGATTTTAATGGAGAAACAGTAGGCAAGGATCTGACCATCAGGTTTATGCACCGCCTGAGGGATGAAAAGACCTTCAGCGGGATAGAAGAATTATCGGCCCAGATTTCAAGAGATATTCAAAAAGCGCGAGAACTATTTAACCTTAATGGATAAATCCCCTGAAAGAAACAGGTCCATAAACTGGAAACTCTGGCTAGGCCTGCTGATAAGCGCCATATCCATATATCTGGCATTCAGGAAGATCGAACTTGTCACGTTGTGGAAGGTCATATCGGGATGTTCCATTTATTATCTTCTCCTGGCAGCCCTGATTAACCTTTTTCAACTGTTTATCAGGGCATGGCGCTGGAAGATACTCCTTAAACCTATTAAAAACACAGGTTTTTCAAACAGGCTCCTGTCGGTTTTAATCGGGTTTGCCGCTAATTGTGTGCTCCCGGCTCGGCTGGGCGAATTTGTAAGGGCGGATCAACTGGGCGAAAGGGAGAATATAAGCAAGAGTTCGACATTCGCAACCATAGTTGTCGAAAGACTGATCGATGGATTCACCCTGCTCCTTATCCTGTTCATCGGCCTAATGAGCGTCACTTTTCCTGAAGACATGGGGTCTGTTTCAACCGGGCTTAAATCCGCAGGGATAACGCTGTTCATATCATATCTCCTGGTTATCATCTTTCTGGTCGGGTTCCGATTAAGACCGGACCGATATCTGGCAATCATCAGCAAGGCACTTTTTTTTCTCCCGGTGAAGCTGAGATTAAAATCCATAGATATGGTGCGTAACTTCGGCCAGGGATTGACTCCAATAAAAGGTTTATCCGGATGGGGGTTGGTGATATTTTACTCATTACTCCTCTGGGCTTCATCCCTTTTTCAGGTTCTCTTCATCGGGCATTCCATAGGACTGACACTTCCTTTTAACGGTTTGTTTATTATCCTTTCCATGGCAGTCTTTGGTGTGATGATCCCTTCGGCGCCCGGATATATAGGGACATTTCATCTGGCGGTACAATACGGCTTTATTCTTTTCGGTGTAAGCGGTGAAGAAGGATTGTCTGCCGCCATCCTTTATCACGCCTCATTCTTCTTCCCTACGATCCTTTTCGGATTAATTGCATATATAATAATAAATCGGCAACGTTAAAGATGTGATTCCTTTAGTCAATAGAGCACCTCTTTTATTATGTATATTAATATTCGGGGCAGGGGCCTTGCTAATAACCATTTAAAAAGTTATATTTATTACAAGATTTTTTAAGGAGAAAATAATAATGGAAAAGGTTGTTATTGACGGCATCGAAATATTTCTCTCACAGCCTGATGACGTTCCCATGGTATGGGTAGGGCAGGATGAGCTGGTGACGCAGCTGCTTGCCGCGTGGGTAATCATAAACGATGACGACCTGCCCCTTAATCCGCGTCTAGTAGGAAAGCCGGGAGTGGGCAAAACCACCCTGGCCTATCATGCAGGCAGGTCAATGGACAAGCCAGTGTATCTCTTTCAGGCCACAATGGACACAAGACCCGAGGACCTGATCATCAGCCCTGTGATATCTGAAGGGGGAAAGATAAGATATATGGCGAGCTCTGTCGTATCTGCTATGATCAAGGGCGGCATCGCCGTGATTGACGAGGGAAACAGGATGAGCGAAAAGAGCTGGGCCTCCCTTGCCCCGCTCCTGGACAGCAGGCGATATGTGGAATCCATAGTCGCGGGGATCAAGATCAAGGCCCACCCTGATTTCAGGCTGTGCACAACCATGAATGATGACGCCAGCACATTTGAGCTGCCGGATTACATACATTCAAGGCTCCAGCCCCAGATCTTTATCGATTTTCCTGAGCGCGAGGAGGAGCTTCAGATACTGAAGGCAAATCTTCCATTTGCGGATGAGGAGATACTTGAGTATGTCGTGGATTTTCTGCAGGCCGCCCACGACGCAAATGAACGCTATTCTGTGAGGGATGGGATCAATGTGGCACGGTACGCACTTAAAAGGATTTTTAAAGAAGGCGGGACATCGTCAAAGGAAGAGGCCTTTGAGCGGATGAGGGATGCATCAGCCATGATACTGGATCCTGCTGCCGCGGGATACTTTGAGGATCTGTTTGAAGATGACGATGATGAATGACAGGATTCAATGGAGGAATGTGCGGTTTGTCCCGATCCTCCATAACAGGATGGAGTTCGCCCTTGAAATCAGGAGACAGTTCCATGAATATAGACCGGATCACGTAGCTGTTGAGTATCCGTCAACACTTGGAGAAAAGATACTGATCGGTATAAAAAGGCTTCCGCTTTTATCCGTTATTCATTACGAGGAGGGCGACGGCACCTTTATATACCTGCTTCTGGAGCCTACTGACGGCCAGGTGGAGGCCATCAGGCTGGCCCTTGAATACAACGTCCCGGTTCATTTTATTGACCGTGATTCCGAGTTTTATCCCATTGATACATCCTCCATGCCTGATCCGTATTCAATCGCAAGGATCGGACACTTCAGTTATTGCAATACCTATCTGAAGGCAAAGCAAAATGAGCCCCGTTCCGACCAGGACATGCTCCGGGAAAAGGCCATGGCCTTTAATCTGCAAAACCTGAGTGTCAGCGGTGAAAGGGTCCTCTTTGTCGGAGGACTGTATCACCTCCCGGGCATTATGGATCTGCTTGAAAGACAACAGGCCGAGGTTATCGGCAGGAGGCAGAGGGAAGGGATCGGCATCTCCCACCTCCACAGGGACTCAAGCAGGGAACTGTTGACCGAGATGCCTTTTCTGACAGCAATATATGAAAACTTCAGGTCCGGGGTTATACCGGATGAGCCCGACCGGTTGAAGGCAAATAATGAGCTGATAAAAATCGCTATGCAGAACCTGTGGAAGAACGATAAGGAGCGTTTGTCAAACAGCCAGCTTAGGGTCATGAACAGGTTTGCCAGAAACTATTCCCTCCTGTCCGGCGGCCTTGTACCGGGTTTTTATCAGCTTATTGTAGCAGCAAGGGGGGTAGCCGACGACAACTTTGCCTACGAGGTCTGGGATAAGGGAAGCGATTACCCCTGGCAGACGGAAGATCCGGGGCTTCCCGTTCTTGACCTTAAAGGCGACGATCTTTATATCGACCAGATGAAGATCAGGTTCCATCGCAGGATAAAGACATCCCGCAGGAGGCTGGTGCCTCTCCCCGTAAAAAGGAGGAAGAGGGAAAACAAACCGGGCGAGTGGAAAAGGGACTTCAACAGCCAT
>JAFGIC010000533.1 GCA_016929815.1 Deltaproteobacteria bacterium | reverse complement strand
TATGAGCCCCATCTACTATGACAAGCGGGTCCCTGGACATCGTCTGCATCCTGCCCGGCCATACGACATCTATAAGCCCTTCCCTGATATCCTTCTCCGATATCCTGTACCCCTTTGCCTCAAGCCTCTCGATTGCCGCAAGGGCCAGGGCCGTGTTCCTTGCCTGATAGCGGCCTGGAAGGCCTAGCCTGAGCCCGTTCATGCGGCGCTTAATGCCGGAATAACTTAACTCATTCCCCTCTAACCTGTATCTGAAATCCCTGCCTACCCTCCGGAATGACGACCTTTTGGCTTCGCATATCTCCTTAAAGAGATTTAATACGGACGGCTGGGTGGCCGCGGTCACAAGTTCAACTCCCCTCTTGATTATTCCTGCCTTTTCACCGGCAATATCGATCAGTCGTTCCCCGAGAAAGGCCTGATGCTCAAGGGAGATATTTGTAATGATCGATAAAAGCGGCCTTATCACGTTTGTCGCATCAAGCCTCCCGCCCATGCCGACCTCCATTATTGCTATATCTGTCTTCTTTTTCGCAAAGTATGAAAGGGCCATGGCCGTAGTTGCCTCAAAAAAGGTGGGGGGCTCGGAGGGATCAATCACGCCTAACAGTTCATTGACAAGCTCAATCGTCTCTTTCCGAGTTATCTCCTTCCTGTTTATCCTGAAACGTTCGGTAAACCTGACCAGATGCGGAGAGGAATAAAAACCGACCTTCAAGCCCGCCTTCATCAGTACAGATTCCATCATGGCAGACACTGAACCCTTGCCGTTGGTTCCGGCTATATGTATGTATTTTTGCCCCTTGTGGGGATTGCCGAGTGCCTTCATGATATTGGATGTCTTTGAAAGCCCGAACTTGATCCCGTATTTCTGAAGGCTGTAAAGGTATTCAACCGCATTTCTGTATGTTGTTATCTTATGTTTCATCAATTAATCCATGTTTTAGACGCGTCAGCTTAAGCTCTTAGGCTCTCCAAAATGACTCAAGGCACAGGGCAAAAAATCTGAAATTTCAAATTTGAGATTTGAAATCACGAGGCTCACCTCGCGAATTATACCTTGTTCCTCCTGCCCGCCATGGCTCCAAGAGCAAAGGAGGGTAAACCTTGTTTTTTATCTTCTGTCTTCTGTTTACTGTCTCCTGTATTCTGTCTTTTATAGTTTCTCCAGTATCGTATGCTCAAGGTGGAGCAGTTTACGCCCGAAATCCTTGAAAAGCACCTCCACCTTTGTACCGTCAATAAACCTGGAGATCACCCCTCTTCCAAAGGCAGGATGCCTCACCCTGTCGCCAGGTCTTAATCCCTGTGGTTTTTTCCCCCTGTCCTTGTCCATGTCCTGAGTCACAATGGGCTTTGAAAAAAGCGATGGCGTTGTATTGGCGCGTCCATTGAATAAGGAATCATTCTGCCCCTTTAACGGAAAGCCCGTTCCGCTGAAACGTTTCCTGGGAGATGCATGTTCCATGACCTCTTCCGGAAGGGCCCTGATAAAGGATGAAAGCCCGTTCCTGTATCCTGTCTCTGCCAGCTGCCACACGGGAAGCTCCTCCTGCCCGGGATAGCAGATAATCAAACGGTCCTTCGCCCTGGTGGCTGCTACGTATAAGAGGCGCCTCTCTTCCTCCAGGTCGGCCTGGCTGGCATATGACTTCGCCGACGGAAAGGACCCTTCCATCACCCATATGATAAATACCACGGACCACTCCAGGCCCTTGGATGAATGCACGGTTGAAAGGGTAAGGCAGTCATCGCCCGTTTCCATACCGATCTCCGCGTTGCTGGTCGGCGGCTCCAGGACCAAGTCATCCAGAAAGGACCGGAGTTTCTTATACCGCCCTGCCATGGATGCTATCTGTTCAAGGTCCTTCTGCCTCTTGGGAAAATTGTCAAAATTCTCCTTGAGTATGGGGTCGTAATATGCATTTACGAGCTCAACCGCCTCCCTGGGCGTAATATCCTCCCTTGACAGTCCCTTCATGAGGCCGGAAAGGGCGCTCAATGCCTCATCGCTTTTGCCCGCGCCGGGCCATTCATGGATCTGCCAGGGCATGCGTTGTTCCTTCCTCATCCAGTCCATAATGGCCTGGCTTTTCCTGGGACCGATCTTCTGAATCAGCCTCAGGACCCGACCCCAGCTAAGGGTGTCATTCCTGTTCACAATAACTCTCAGGTGCCCCAGCACATCCTTAATATGCGCCGATTCCATGAACTTGAAACCGCCGTATTTTACAAAGGGGATGCCCTGTCTGGACAGCTCCATCTCCAGTTCAAAGGAGTGGTGGGCGGCGCGAAACAGTACCGCCATATCCTTCAGCGACAGGCCATGTTTCAGGAATTCCATCACCCTGCCGGATATGAAAAGGGCCTGTTCGGGATCTGTCTTAACATCAACAATCTGGGGCTTCTGCCCGCCCTGCCTCGTTGTAAAAAGGCACTTTGTATATCTTTCAACTGCCTGGTCCATGATGGCATTCGTAAGTGCAAGGATGGGCTGCGTTGAGCGATAATTCTGTTCAAGCTTTATTATCTTCGTCCCCGGGAAAATCCTGGGAAAATCGAACATATTCCTGTAACTAGCGCCCCTGAAGGAATATATGGACTGCGAGTCATCGCCCACGACCATTATATTACCATGGCTCGACGAAAGCCATCTGACGATATCCGCCTGTATCCCGTTGGTGTCCTGGTATTCATCCACCATGATATACCTGTATCTCTCGCCCAGTTCGATCCTTACATCCTCGTTTTCCGAAAGCAGCTGTCTGAAGGAGATCAGGAGGTCGTCATAATCCATAAGCTGGTTTTTTCTTTTATATTCCCTGTAAAGGGAAGCTATCCCTGTTATCTCCTTTATGTATTCCAGAAACTGGGAAAACTCCTCCCTCATAAGGTATTCAACAGGCTTTTCCAGGTTTACCGCCTTACTCAGTATGGTTGCCAGGGTCGCCCTTTTTGGAAATCTTATGGCCTTTTTTTCTATGTCCGCATCCTGTACAATAGATTGCACTATCTCCTCCATGTCCTGCCTGTCCAGGATGGTAAACGTCCTCTCAAAGCCCATGAGCCCTGCCTTGTTTCTCAGGACCTGATGCGCAAGGGAGTGAAAGGTGCCGCCGGATACATGCCTGCACCTGTCATCCGTAAGCTGTTCAGCCCTTTCAAGCATCTCCCCTGCCGCCTTTCTTGTGAATGTCAGGAGAAGTATTCCTTCCGGCGCCATCCCGTTGTCTATAAGTCTGGCAACCCGGTACACCAGTGTGCGGGTCTTCCCGCTGCCCGCGCCTGCTATCACCAGAAGCGGTCCGTTCAGGGATGTTACTGCCTCAAGCTGTGAAGGGTTGAGGGCCTCCTCGTAATTGATTAGCTTCGACAAAATTGATGTATTCCTTTCAAAGTTAAATGCAGATGCCCTTATACAATATTGACATGGAGATATAAAGAGCAAATTCATCGTCAGATAAATTAATGAAGTAATTTCCCTTGACTTTCTCTTTAAAATTGATAAATTTCGTTTTTTATTAATGGGGGATAGTATAGCGGCAATACGACGGGTTCTGGCCCCGTTATCCAAGGTTCGAGTCCT
>JAFGIC010000532.1 GCA_016929815.1 Deltaproteobacteria bacterium | reverse complement strand
TTTTTTATGGCCGATTCAATCTCTTTTCTGACATCCTCACCTGTGTTGTCCTCCAAATATACCGACATGGAAAGGGATTCGCCCCATTCACTGATCCAGTTATTCAGGTTCATTGAAAGAAGCATAAAGGATCCGAAAAGAAGCATGGAGATTGTTATTGTTCCTATGCTTATGAGGTGTATTAAGCGGTTGTTCAGGATATTTGAAAAGGCGCTCTTGAAAAAGTATATCCAAAGCCGTATGGTCATCCTATTCTCTCTTCTATTACCCTGCCCTTTTCAAGGACAATTATTCTTTGCCCTGTATTCTTCAGCAATTCCCTGTTGTGCGTCGCTATTACCAGTGTTGTCCCTTTCAGGTTAACGCTTCTGAACAGCACCATGATATCCTTTGTTATATCGGGATCCAGATTGCCTGTCGGTTCGTCCGCTATCAGCAGCATAGGTTCATTTATAATTGCCCTCGCAATCGCCACCCTCTGTTGTTCGCCGCCTGAGAGTTCAAGGGGAAAGGCCTTTTCCTTGCCTGCCAATCCCACCGCCTTGAGCGCTTGGTGAGTCTTTTTCCTTATCATTGAAGGTCGCTCCCCGACCACCTCAAGTGCCAGAGCAATATTCTGAAAGATTGTTTTGCTGTTTATTAATTTAAAGTCCTGAAAAACAAAACCTATCTTTCTTCGCAGCAGATCAAGTTTAAGCCTGCTTATACGGCTCAGGTTAATCCCGTCGATCAGGATCTGTCCGCTTGTGGGCCTGGCCGTCCCGAAGATGATCCTTAGAAGGGTCGTCTTGCCCGCACCGCTCGGCCCAGTGATAAAAACAAACTCCCCCTTCCGCATCCTAATGTTGATGTCGTCAAGGGCCTTGTTCGTGCCGTAGCTTTTACAGATCTTGAAAAGTTGGATCATATTGAGCGCCTGTATTCAGCTTCATTTTTGTGATGTTCATCTGACGATAAAATTTTTTTGATTAACATATCCAGCTTTCAGCCTTCAGCAAAACCCCAAAAACAGAAACCCATCAGATGATCGCTGATCGCTGACTGCTGACTGCTCTATCCGGAAGATGTATTTCCGGATGGAGCTAATATTCCCCTATCGCCCTCAAAAGGGTCGCCCTTGCCAGGTTGTGATCATAAAGGGCGTTGTAGTAATTCATCCTTGCCTGGGAAAGAAGCGTCTGCGCGTCAAGGACCTCTGTCGAGGTCGTTACCTGGGCCTTGTATCGTTCTTCGCTAACCCTCAGGTTCTCCTCCGCCTGCTCGACCGCCTTCTCCGCGGTAGGTATTTTCTCCTCTGCCTCCTTCAGGTTCAGAATGGCCTGTTTGAGTTCAAATTTAATGCCGTCTTCCAGGGTCTTTCTTGTCTGTTCCAACTGTAACTTCTGGCTTTCTGCCTGTCTGACTGAATTTTTCGTTTTATCCCAATCCCAGAAGGTCCATGACAGCCCAACGGTAGCCTGCCAGGAATTCGCCTTCTGAAAACCGGAATCACTCCCCGAAACATCAGGGGTATCGCCTGCCTTAGTATAACTGGCCGTAAAGGCCGCTTCAGGATAAAATTTGCTTTTTGCCAAGTTGATCTTCTGGTCGATTTGACTATCGGCAAGTTCAAGCGCCTTTATCTCCGGACGAGCCTTCAATGCCTTATTCAAATATGCATCAAAATCAGGGGCATCCGGTGTATATACCAGTATATCTTCCACTTCAAAAGGTTCATCTACAGTTCGTGATAGAAGCACATTGAAGGACACACGTGTAAGCCTCGCGCCATTTTGAGCCATGATATAGTTGTGCTGCGCATTGGCCAGCTCCACCTCCGCCTTTAACATGTCATTTATAGGTATCATGCCGACATCATAAAAATTCTTTGCTACAGCAAGATGAGACTCAAGGGATTCGACAGCGCTCTTAGCCACAGCAACAGCCTTATCTGCCTTGAGGATATTAAAATAGGTCTCTTTTACCTTCAGTGCGAGATCCACCTTTTCAAGTTCAAGGTCCACCTCTGACTGATCAATCCCCAGCTTGGCAAGTTCATGTGAACTCGTAAGCGCAAAGCCGGTAAACAACGGTTGCGTGACAGTAGCGCTCCACTGGAAGTTGTTGCTGTCGCCCATTGTTAATGATCTGTTCATTCCGGGAATCTTTACTGACGTTATATTGCCGATTCTGGTGTAGCTGTAGCTTGTGCTGAATTCAGGGTAGAAACCTGCCTTTGCCTCCTCCTCAGCATACTCGCTTTCCGACACCTTCTCCTCTTTGGCCTTTACAGACCAGTTGTTTTCAATCGCGGTCTTGATGCTTTCATCCAGGGTGTATAGCCTGGTATCTTCTTCGCCCGCATTGGCAGCGCCGAGAGGGACAACACCTGCAAGGATAATCAGTATTGCTGTTAATATATATACGGATCTCTTCATTTTTGCCTCCATTTTCTTCCGATGATTGCTTTATAAAATCATAATATTAGGCTATAGTTTTACTTATTTTAAAAATATGTCAATTCCTTAAATCAACTGCAATAATATGTCAATGATATTGAAGTTTGATAGTTACCGGTGCATTTCTTATGATGTCTTTAAACACGACACATATCTCACCCGCAGGGCTTTATCCGGATGTTTCCGTCTGGAGATGACACTCGGTCATAATTATAAGAAACTCTTGGTCCTATTTTGATGGTTTACAAAACAATCGAATAAAGTTAAATATTGTCCATCTATAAAGAAGGCATTTATGGATGGAACTTTCAGCGGTCAGTCCCACCAAGGCGGGATCAGCTAAGTCAATGAATTAAAAAGATTTTGCTGAAAGCTGACAGCTAAAGGCTGACAGCTTGAATCCGAAAATTGTTGTTTTCGGATGAACACTAGTTAATCAATTATCTTCAAGAGGTTGCTTATGGGAAACAGGTCAGGCAGATATATCTGGATAATCCTGATAATCCTTTTAATGCTTGTATGGGTAAAAAAGGACGAAATTTCTTTATTCTTCAATCACAGGCCTTCCGTGGAATCCCTGGATTTCATCAATCAGGACAGCGCCCGGGATTTACAGACACAGGATGAGCTGCCGCAGTTTGTTCAAAATGAAACCCTTAATGAACCTAAAATAATAAATGCCTCCAGCCAGAGCACCGAAGGGCAGTATAACAAAAACATTATCGTCTCCAGCGACGAGGCAATAAACGTAAACGTATTTGAAAAGGTCCACACGGCGGTTGTTAATATTGCCACAACTTCATTGAGTTACAATTTCTGGATGCAGGTTGTACCCCAGCAGGGTCAGGGAACCGGTTTTATAATAGACAAAAGGGGCTATATCCTTACCAACAATCACGTTGTTGAAAACGCCAGGGATATTACAGTAACCCTGTCCAACGGGGAAAAACTCCCTGCCACACTGGTCGGTCGTGATGCAATATCGGACCTGGCCGTTATAAAGATAACGGATGAAACCATAAATGAGGTGGTTGAACTCGGAGACTCATCCACACTGCAGGTAGGCCAGAAGGCCCTTGCAATAGGGAACCCCTTCGGACTGGGCCAGACCCTGACCACCGGTATCATAAGCGCCCTGAACAGATCCATAATAACCGAAGACAACACCCAGATCGACGATGTCATACAGACCGACGCCCCTATCAATCCCGGCAATTCAGGAGGTCCCCTCCTCAATTCCAACGGGGAGGTAATAGGGATCAACACGTCCATATTCACCACCTCCGGCGGATATCAGGGCATCGGCTTTGCAATACCCATTAATCAGGCCAAGGAGATTGCGGCCCAGCTCATTACCACCGGAAAGGTTGCAAGGCCTTGGCTGGGCGTGACATCCATATCCGTAAATGAACTCTCGGGATACCTTAACCTGGGGATCGACAGGGGAATACTGGTGGTACAGGTCTATCAGGGAAGCCCCGCGGCCCAGGCAGGATTGAGAGGAGGCGACAGGACGGTGATAATAGGGCGATACAGGCTCCCCATCGGGGGAGATATTATCACTAGCATAGACGGCATCGCCATATCCGAGTCGGACGACATAGACCGCGTCCTCCGCAAAAAGAGGGTCGGCGACAAGGTCATCGTCAATATATTCAGGGACGGAAGCCTGATGGACGTACCTGTCACACTTAGTGAAAGGCCGACAAACTGATTGCAGCTTAAAATGTATAAAAATTCTTTTAATATTTTTTAACCTTTTTACCTTTACCCTGTTAAATGAAAGTTTCTTATGGCTTCTATTGACTTTGACCTTAGACAACTGGAGATATTCTGCAGGGTTGTGGAACTCCAGAGCTTTTCTCGGGCGGCTGAGGCCGTATTTCTTACCCAGGCCTCCGTCAGTGAAAGAATATCAGGACTTGAAAATTCCGTGGGAGTAAGGCTCCTGGACCGTCTTGGACGGCAGGTCCTGCCCACAAAGGCGGGTGAACTCCTTTACAGACAGGCAATCCGGCTCCTGGACATGAA
>JAFGIC010000531.1 GCA_016929815.1 Deltaproteobacteria bacterium | reverse complement strand
TCCCTATCCCGCACTTCATCCTCATCTCAAGGGAAAATATGATCCTTTCCGGCGGGAATCCCAATTTTTCAAGTACGGGTTGTGTGAATTTTATCATAACAGGGGGACCGCAGACAAGCGCGATGGCATTATCCGCACTCGTTATCTTCTGCTCGGTTACTGCTGGAACAAATCCTTTATTGTATTTCCAGTCAGGATCATCTGTCCCGTCCACGGTGATATGCATCTTGATATCATCACGTTTTTCCCAGGCCGCCAGTTCATCCTTGTAAAGGAGCATCCCGGGAGTTCTTGCGCCATATACGACCGTAATATCCCTGAACTTTGTTCGATTATCAGGGTGAAGCATGTATATGATGCTGGACCTCAGGGTAGTAAAGGCAAAGCCGCCGCCTATGATCACAACGTTCTTTCCTTCCATCTCCTCCCAGGGATACCGGTTCCCGAGCGGCCCCCGTATGCCCATAATATCGCCGACACCCATATTATGGAGATGCCCTGTAACAACACCGACCTTATTAACCGTGAATTTTACAAAACCCTTTTCAGTGGGAGATGATGCTATGCCTATGGGTATCTCTCCCTTTCCTGCGATGGAAAGCTCTGCAAACTGGCCGGGGGTATATGCAAAATTCTTCTCATCCTCAGGATTAAGGAAGACAAATCTGAAGGTCTTGAGGTTCTTATCCTCTGTCTCTGTAATTATATCATCTATTCGAACGGGATATGGAAGATACGGATTTTTCAATTGAGTACCCCCTGATTAAAATTCGTTCATAAGACCGGCAATAGTTCTTATGTCAATGTTCACCGGACAGTAACGGACGCACCTGCCGCAGCCCGAGCACTGGACCCCGTTTTTGTATTTGTCCGGATAATATTTAAGTTTGTGCATAAAACGCTGGCGAAATCTCTGGAATTTTTTATCCCTCGGATTATGACCGGACCCTTCAAGTGTAAAAAGCGGAGACATGCAGGTGTCCCAGTTCCTTATCCTGTCAACCTGCCTTCCAGATACCTCGTCCTGTATATCAAAGCACCAGCATGTGGGACACAGAAATGTGCATGTGCCGCAATTGATGCAGGAAAAGGCCGCTTCTTCCCAGAAGGGGGCATTAAAAAGTCCCGTAACCTCCTTTTCACCTATCTTATCGAAGGGAAGCCTTGAAACGACCTTTTTTTCAGCCTCGGCAACAAGGCCCTTTGCCTCCTTAATCGATTTTTCATCAGCGCTGCTGCCCCCGTTCATCTTTGAAATAAATTCCCCGCCCTTCTCTGTCAGACCCCTGGCAAGGTATCTGTCGCCGAGGTCAAAGAGTATGGCATCCAGGTATTCCTCGTGAAAAGGACCCCCTCCAACAGAGGTGCAGAAACATGTGGGGCAGGGGGCATTGCAACCGAGGCCGACAAGGACCGTGGATTCAAAGCGCTGCATCCACCATGGATCTCTGTATTCAGGGCCTTCAAAGTTTTTCTTTACTATATGAAATGCATGGGCATCGCAGGGCCTGATGCCAACTATGGCCTGTGGCGGATAATCCTTGGGCGCCTCCTTTAAAATGCCCTTTCCCGGGTCTTCCGGGTCGTTCAGGCACTCGAAGATCCGTTCTGACTGCGGATATACAATGGACTTGGGAGAAAGCCTTGTATTAAAAAAATCAAAATTGGGTATTGTCCAATCTTCAAGGGAATGGAAATTATGAAAATCCCCATCCCTGACCGGGACAAAGATCCTGAATGAATCCCTTGCCGCCTTTAATGCCTCAACCCAGTCCTTTTTTAAGAATACTTTATCGGTCATAATATCTGCCTTATGAATGCTACCTTATAAAATCGTTGTAATCATCAACTTTATATACATCCATGGGCGGCCTCCGGTCTTCCCTCATACCTGCCTCCCATGAGAAGAGTTCCAGGGCGTCCTTGTTCAGCTTCTTTGTGAACTGTCTTACGTTTATTCCCATAGGACAGGCCCTCTCGCAGGCCCCGCAATCCGTGCACCTGCCCGCGCAATGAAAGGCCCTCAGTATATGAAAGGTCATGGTATCCGTGGGATCGTTACTTTTGCCCACCCACTGTGGCTGCGCCTCATCCACAAAACATGTGGTGCAGTAGCATAAGGGGCAGGCATTGCGACAGGCGTAACATCTGATGCATGAAGAGATCATCCTGGTAAAGAATCCCCACCTTTCATCGCTCCCCATAGCCTCAATCTTTTTTACATCCCTGAAGGTCTCAATGCCCTCCTGTTCAGGGACCTTTTCCGCGACAAGTTCATCATATATGACGGGATTTCTATGAAGGCACTCAGCGCAATTTTTCTGTAGGACATCTTTTTTTTCAAAGGTCTCCTCAAACCCGTCACCCTTGACAATAACCCTTCCATTCGACTCCTCTACATCGGTTATCTCCCTGTATTTTACGGCACGTCTTACCGCCCTGGGGTCTATCATGCCTGTGCACGGTATGCCCAGGATATACAGCTGTTCACGTTTTATCTGGTTTTCTATTATGTGTGTAACAATGTTCCTTGAATTGCAGCCATTGGCAATGATGCCTATCCGGTCGGTCCTCTTTGTCAGGTAATTGCAGAGATTCATGCCGCAATTGCTGTCCCAGTACAGCAGGTCGGTCTTATCGGGATCCGAGACGGCAAAGGGTTCATTCATCATGGGTACAGTGCCCTTTCTGTAGCCTATAAATATGTCCACCTTCCCTTCCTTAAGCAAACTCTTGGCGGTTTCCCTTATCTTCTCAGTATATTCCTTCATTATGCCACCTCTGCCCTCTTCTTTATAAAATATCTTGCAGGGCCAAGGGCCTTTACCTGATCCGCAACTATCTTTGCGGTCTCCGCAAATTTGGTGGCCTCCGCAGATGAGATCCAGGAGAAATTCAGCCTGCCCGGCTCAATGCCTATATGCTCCAGGAGACCCTTCAGCATGGCGAATTTTCTCCTTGCATAGTAGTTCCCCTCCAGATAGTGGCAGTCACCGGGGTGGCAGCCTGATATCCACACCCCGTCAGACCCATGCCTAAAGGCAGCCAGGATGAACTTGGGGCTTATGCGGGCAGAACAGGGCACGCGGATGATCCTGAAAAACGGGGGATACTGGAACCGGCTGACGCCTGCAAGGTCTGCGGCACCGTAACTGCACCAATTACACAGAAAGGTAGTGATCTTAGGTTGCCATTCATTCATTTTAAGGGCTCCTGTTCTACTTTACTGAATAGTCATATTTTATTAATAAATCATAAGGATAGCTTATACAAAAATAGTAGATTTTATGTCAAGAAACATTTGTCTTTGCTGGGGATATACTAAAAGGCTATCTTCAGCATAGCCTCTGTTTTTCTTATCTCAGCCGGCAGGGCCTTGATAACCGCATCGATATCCTCTGACTTTAACCTGTAACGGGAAAGGACATTGGGATCTATCCCACACATAATGCCCTTGTGATAAGACTGGGTTAATTTTGAAAAGCTGAGGTAAAATACAAGGTTGCTCAATCGTACCCATGATTCGACATTGGGGATATGGTCGGACGATATCTCATGATGGTGATTCCTTATGGAATTGACAAGCATGGAAGGGAAATTCCATTCCTCGGCGATAAGTCCGCCAAGCTCAGCGTGATCAATGCCGAACACCTCTTTTTCCGCATCCAACAGGGACACACCTTCCTTCTGAGTCAATTCAACAAGGTTCTCTACATCGCCTTCCATATACTGATCAAGGACAATCTTTCCGAAATCATGCAGCAGGGCCGCGGTGAACAGGATTGAATCCTCATTCATATTTGCGTATTTAAGGAGAAGCTGAGATATAATCGCGGTGGTAACGCTGTGCCTCCACAATTCGCCCTTTGTCATGCAGTATTTCTGCTGGGCCTTTGCATAGGCCGAGAGGCTTTTCGTACTTGCAAGGGCTATCATTATGATATTTTTCAGTCCAAGCATGTTGACTGCCTGGTGCATGGAAAAGACCTTCACGCTGAGGCTGTAATAACTGGAATTGCATAATTTCAGGCAGTTAGCAGTAATCGCATCATCATATTTAAGGACCTCCGCGATCTCCTTATTGCTTATATCCGGGTCCCTGGACAACTCCAGTACTCGTCTTGCCACCTCCGGGAAAGGGGGCAATCCTGAAATGGAGGCAACAATCCTCTCAACAGATTTTGTTTTATGTGCATGCATATAAAACCTTATCCTTGATCAACAGGATGTTTATCGGTCTTTTAAAAGAAAAACTTTAATCGAGATTTTTTGATGTGATTGCGGCAAGATGAGGTCATAAACAACTTGGGGATTAAACATTTCAATTCATAAATCTTCAAAGACATCAGCCTTCAGAAAACCTCCTCCTGATCAAATCGATGCTTTTCGGATCCCCGATTATTGTTAGTCTGTCCCTGTTATCTAATATCGTGTCTCCTTTAGGTATTATAATATTATCGTCTCTGTTTATCATTGCTATAAGCGAGCCTTCAGGAAGGGAAATATCCCTTACTGATTTATTGACAAGCTGACCGGTCATGTCATCTTCTCTCACGACCAGGGAAAGAAACCTTTCATTACGCAGAAGGGCTTCCTTCAGCTCCTGCTCGTTTTTCGCGCTGAACCACTCTTTCATAAAATTTTCGTCATCAACCCTCTCTGCTATCTGTGCAAGTATCCTCAGATGCTGGGCAGGATTGTCTTCCGGGCTGACCAGAAAAAAGATTGCGTTTACTGTCCGGGCATCTTCCTCCTGCGCCGTTAAAGGGTTATATGCCTTTATTGCAACCCCTTCCTTTGATCGAACCAGCAACATAACAGGGGCGGTTATCCCTTCGGATCTGAAATGCGGCAATGCGACCCCCCGGGTCACAGGCGTTGCGCCTATTCTTGTGCCTTCGAGGATTTGAGTCGCAATCTCTGTGGTTGTAAAGGGAAGCTTATCGGACAAAAGTCTTGAAACGTCTTTAACAATATCTTCAAACTCAGACCTCTCCTTGAGGTCAATAATCATGCTTTTCGTTACTATTTCATCAAAGGGGTCTTCCTTGCGCAAACCCTTTTCTTTTAATATCGCCCTTAGCTCACTGTCGAGGCCCTCACAGCTTCTGCGTCCAAGCCTTTCAAAGACGTTATAGATTGCACCGTTTCTCTCGATCCTGTCTTTCACATAATACCTGTACCATATCAAGGCCGCAAATATTAATCCGAGAGAAAACAGAATCGGCATCGCGCCCATTTCCAGGATTAATAATACAGGCGCCAGTATCCCGATT
>JAFGIC010000530.1 GCA_016929815.1 Deltaproteobacteria bacterium | reverse complement strand
TGCATCGGCAAGGAATTTTCAGTGATCACAAAAGGCAGGCATCCACAAAAAAAGGATATGATCGAAGGCATAAGCGACAATTATCTTAATATCATCTTCCCGTCACCCGGACTTCTTAAAAACACCCTTGCAACCGTCAGGGTAATGGGAATATGCGGTTATGGGGTAACAGGCATGGTATATAATGAAAATGAGTTATAATTAACAATAAAAATAACAGACAGAGTCTGTTTTGCCTTTTCATAGGGCTCTATAATTTTTTTAAGTAATTCGCCGTAGAATCAAATTTAACCGTCACCACGGGTTCGACCTCATCCTTTTCCTTTCCTTCCTGGCATCCTCCTTCCAGGTCCGTTTCTTTTTGCCGCCTTTATCCCTCCGGTACTGGGCCGGCGCCTTTTCAATATCAAGGAGGAATGTGCCTCCCTGAAATCCCGGAACTATCTCCTGTTCCCTCTTTTTAGCATCCTTTTCCGCCCTTGCCTTTATCACTCTTTTAGGAACAGGAGGACCTGCTATAAACCTTACAGGCACCTCCTTTACAAGAAACAGGTCTCCGAACCTTCGGATATCAAGCCCCTCCCTTAGTGCAGCCTCCGCCA
Source organism: Deltaproteobacteria bacterium (assembly GCA_016929815.1). Classification (GTDB taxonomy): domain Bacteria; phylum Desulfobacterota; class DSM-4660; order Desulfatiglandales; family HGW-15; genus JAFGIC01. The sequence continues at coordinate 6,036 of JAFGIC010000530.1, read as the reverse complement.
TTATCTCGAGTATGACAGGATCAGGATCACGGCGCCTCCCTATCCTTTCTGCCATCTCCCTGTCGGACGAAAGGATATAATGCAATCCCTCAACCGGTCTCAGCCCCTTATCCATTGCAATGGGGTGCGCCTTTCCTCTTATGCCAAGAAATAAGATTTTTAAAGGAATTTCGGATAATCCCACTTCATTATTGAAGGTCCATCGTCTCTCTATGGTTCTTATCTTTCCTTCAATAGCCTCAAAAAGGAAGCGGTCCTCCCCCATAAGCACCTCGTTAATGCTTCCCTGTCTGACATAACCCCATCCCGGTTCTTCATTAAGCGCCCGGATCAGGTCTTTGTATTTAACAAAACCTTCCTCATCAGGGACAACCCCGAACTCAAAGGGCCTGTATCCCAGGATATATACGAGCATGTGACTGAGATTGCCGGACTTAAACCTGTTTCTCCTGGACATAAGCATGACACCGAAAAAAATAAGACCGTTTTAGATTATTAGTTCATTACGGTCCCGTAATAATATTTTAATTTTCTTCTTGCCAACAGCAAAAAATCCAATTAAATATAACAATCTTGGGGTGGGGCAGTCAAATTTTATCTTTTTCTCTGTTATGCCGATGTAACTACAACCCTCATACAAAGTTATATAAAATAGCTGCCAATCACCCGAATGTTGCACCTGGGGCTGTTGAAATGAATCTTTTGAAACCTGTAAAATTCTGAGATGTTCCGATTGACGAGGCCTGTGCGGGGGAAAAAGTAAAAGACATTCCGTTTCTGTAACAGTTTTAAAATGAAGATGCGGATGTTTTAAGGGTATGTTTATTTGTTTTAAATTGGATAAACATGTTTTAATTAATTAAAAAAGGAGATCAATTATGAAACGCGGGCTTATAACCACAATATTAACAATAACCTGTTTGGCAATGGTATTTGGAGGCATCCAGGTATCGGCGCAGGAAAATACAGAGGTCAATCAGAATGTACTGAATATCAACGGTAAGTTTATCAGCCAGGGACAGTTCCAGAGAGAGTTGACAAATGAACTCAATAAAGAGGCGGGAAAGTCTTTGACCGAGGATGATTTAAAGGCCAAGGTACAGAAGGTCCTTGACAATATCATAAGGAACGAACTGCTTTACCAGGAATGTGAAAAAATCAATATAGTAGTGCCTGAAGATGAAATAAACGAGAAATTAGACGCTGAGAAGAGCAAATTCTCAACACCGGAGGAATATCAGGACTCTCTGAAAAATGCCAATAAGGATGAAGAAATTCGTAAGTCGGAGATAAAAAGAAATCTTGCCATCAAACACCTGATCAATGAAAAGTTTCAGCCTTCCGTTACAGACAAGGAAATATCAGCATATTATAAAGATAACAAAGATACATATAAAGATGTAACACTGGAAGAAGCCAGGGATGAGATCGAAAGAAAATTGAAACTGCAGAAGCTTGCAGATTCATATAACCAGTTTTATACTGAGTTAAAAAGCAAGGCAAAGGTGGAAGTCCTGATGAAGTAAGATTTTATATATATTCCTTAAAAAGGGGTCTTATACCCCGCTGCATTGCGGCGGGGTATTTTATTTTGGGAGGAGCTAAGAACATGGAAGCCAAAAGGATAAAGGAATCACTGGCTATAAAATCGGCCATTATCAGTCCGCCTGATGCCAACAATCTGGGAACGATCTTCGGAGGCAGGGTCATGTCCTATATAGACGATATTGCAGGACTCTCCGCCATGAGGCATTCCCGGATGGCCGTTGTTACGGCATCAACAGACTCTGTTGATTTTATTCGTCCGCTCAGGGTGGGGCAGGCCATACACCTGGAATCATTTGTCACATGGACCCATAACACATCTATGGAGGTGTTTGTCAAGGTAATGGGTGAAGACCTCCAGACAGGCGAGAGGTTTGTAGGAGCAACCGCATTTCTGACCTTTGTCGCCCTTGACAATGAAGGCACCCCCCACCCTGTGCCGCCTGTTATCCCCGAATCGGAGCACGAAATAAAACTGCATGAAACAGCGCCTGAACGTTCAAGGCTGAGAAAAGAGAGAAGAACCCGTTCAAAGGGGTTTGCGGAAAAATTCGGACTGCTTACTCCATGGAGTTAATGATATTGCACATCAAATAAGTTAGATGGAATATTATCAATCAGACCGGCAAACTGATCCTTCCTGAACCCTATTCTTTCAAGACGCGATGCGAGACTTGACGTATCGATTCTTTCCAGCTCCTGTCCGACCATGACCCTGGACATAATAAGATCGGCCAGATATACCAGGTGAACAAGCTCAACACTTACAGATGCATTTTCGGGATAATGATGATGCCTTATAACATCCGTAATTGAATCAGGCAGGCCCCATTGTCTGGCCAGCATTTCACCTACCTCGTCATGGCTTACTCCGAAGACATCACGTTCCACTGCAGTGAGCTCATCTCCCTCAATCTGGGTGCGCCTGTAGAAAAAAGGAAAGGCATTACCCGTGTACTGATCCAAAACAACCTTCCCGATATCATGCAGGAGGCCTGCGGTGTATGCCCTGTCCGGCGCAATTATTCCGGTTAAACCGGCCAGCCTTTCGCATATCATGGCTGTTCCAGCCGCGTGATAAAAAAGACCCCCCTTGCAAAGGGAATATCCACGGGCATTTTTTGAAAAAAAATCTTCAAATGCGGATGAAAGCATTAATCTGAGAACCTGTCTCTCACCCATAAGGATCAACGCCCTGTCTATCGAGTCAACAGCGATTTTCCTTCCAAAATAGGCGGAATTACAGATCCTTAAGACCCTGGAGCATATTACCTGATCCTGTCTCATCTCCCTGGCTACCGCAGAGATATCGCTTTTTTCATCCTGTATCATCCTGATGGCCTTCAAAAGCACCTGGGGAACCGCCCTTATGTTCTCTATCGTTTTTGCAAGTTGGTCTCTTGAAGGCCTTTCCAGTTCTCTCTCATCATCAGCCGAAGGCATACCTATAGGGTCTATTCGGCTTTCCCAGTTAAATAGATTCAACCCCAGTTTGCAACTGAAAAGCCCTCCGGTCTCCATACTTTTTATATGTATTTTTTGTGCGTCCAGTATCTTTTCTACGATATCAATGGTTTTCCCCCCGATATCAAGCTCCATGTCAAGTTCCGACAGGGGCCCGACAAGCGCGCCTCCCGCAACGGTTGCCTCAAGCCTTTCCCTGGCGGCGCCTTTTCTCATAATTGAGTCAATAAAAATGGGCAATCCTGTGGCGGCGTAATTTTCAGGGTTCTCTTGGCTGTTGTTGCCTGTGGGTTCCGGGAGTATGATATGGATAAGCCCCCCCACATCCGCCTTATGATCGCACAACGCAACGCCGACGCATGTGCCCAGATAGGCGTTCAGCGTTTGATTACTCCTGCCGCTGATTACGGAATATCCCGGCGGGACAGGGTTCTTCATATGATTTGTTCCGGCATTCATGCTTAATAAAATCCTTCCAAGGGGAATTTTAAGATAAAACCCTTTGAATAACCTCGTGCATCTTTTTCATGTTATAGGGTTTGGTTATAAAATCCTTTGCATCCTTTTTCAATGTATCCGACATCGGTTTATCCGATGTAAAACCGCTTGCTATAATAACCTTCGCATCAGGATCGAACCTGATGATCTTTTCAAGGCATATCGAGCCACCCATTCCGGGCATTATGAGGTCCAGGACGATAAGGTCTATGCTGTCCTTGTTTTTCATATAGCAATCAATGGCGCTCTCCCCATCGACGGCTGTAATTGTCCTGTAACCGAACCCTTCAAGGATCTCTTTGCCGAGATCCCTGTTTGTTTCTTCATCGTCCACGAGTAAAATCGTCTTATTATTCCCAATGATTGATCTCTCCGGCTCAATTTCGGACTCCTTTTTATCGGTGAACTCGGCAACCGGGAAAAAGATCTTAAACGTTGTTCCTTTTCCTGGTGCGCTCTCGCATATTATGCTCCCTCCGTGATCCTTTACTATACCGTAAACCATTGATAAACCGAGACCTGTGCCCTTCCCTTTCTTCTTGGTTGTAAAAAACGGCTCGAATATATGATTAAGCACCTCTTTGCTCATGCCGCAACCGTTATCTGACACTGAAAGGAGGACATAATCTCCCTTTTTACTGGACGGATGAGCGGAACAATATTTATCGTCCAGGAAAATCTCCTCAGATTTAAAGGAAAGCATCCCGCCATCCGGCATAGCGTCTCTCGCATTTACTCCCAGATTCATCATAATCTGCTCGAGCTGGCCCGGATCGGCATTTATCATCCTGATTCCCTGATCAAGGTCTAAAAAAATGCTGATCATCTTGGGTATTGTTCTCTCCAGGATATCGGCCACCTGCCTGACTTCATTGTTAAGGTCAACCGGTTCAAATCTATTTTCCATCTTTCTTCCAAAGACAAGAAGGCGTTTCGTAAGATTGCTCGCCCTCTCTGCGGATCTCTCTATAGTCTTCAATTTTTCATAATCCGGATGATCCTTATCCTTTCCCATTAACATGATTTCAATAGAGGTAAATATACCCTGGAGATTATTGTTGAAATCATGCGCAATACCTCCGGCAAGCGTGCCTACCGCTTCCATCTTCTGAGCCTGCACAAGCTGAGCCTCCAGTTGTTTTCTTTCGGAGATATCGCGATATATATACAGCATCCCGGCGGGCATGCCTTCGTGATCATCATAGCGTGAGACGCTTAGACTCACATCTATCGACCTGCCGTCTTTTGTGCGTCGCCTAGTCTCATGGTTCCGGCACTGGGTCCCTTTTTTAGCTGTGTCCTCCACAAGCCTTTTATAAAAATATTTCTCGGCCGCAGGGATAAATGAGGTTGTATCAAGATTCATCTCATCGATACTCCATCCGAACAATGACACAAACGATGGATTAACATATAAAATTTCACCATCCATACCCGACATGACTATGGCATCTGCTGAGGAATTTATAAGAGAGCGATAGACGGCTTCGGTCTTTTTTACCTCTTCATAGAGTTCCCGGTATTTTTCTTCACTAATTCTAAGGGCGTTAAAAATCTCACAGCGCTCCCAGTAAATTCTTATCATCCCGGAAATAACCTTCAGTGTCTGGACTTCCTCTCCCAGCCACTCCCTGCACTCCCTCGTATTTTCAAACCCGATTGCACCTGTAAGCAGTCCGGAAGACAGGGAAACCGGTATCACCAGAATGGAAGACACATCCCTGGACTGCAGCATCTCTTTTTCCCTTGTATATTCCGGGGGCAATGCGTCAACATCGGGAATCATGAGAACTTCATTAAAAACAAGCTTATTGGTAAATGAAGGGGGGAAAAGAGATGCATTATCAAGGTTGCGATTCTTCAAGGAAAAGGCATCGGGCCTGTCACACCATTCATTGGCGAAATGGACCTTTTCTGTATCGTCCGAAAATCTGACGATATAGGTGCGGTTTACTGAAGCGGCCTTCCCTAATATTTCCATCACATGATCAAGATCAGCGCAATCAGGAGAAAGAAATATCCTTGAGATTTCAGCCAGGGCCTCTTCAATGGCAAGACGGTCTTTTACCCATTCTTTTTTAAGCACATTCCCTGAGAATGTATCGGATTCCAGCATAGCCTGCCCCAAGTTCAATAATACACATGAATGTTATAATTTTTAGAAAACAGCATCCAAGATCCATCCGAATTTAAATAACCCTTAAGCTATCCTCCGAAATCCTGTAAATTAAGTTTCCGGCAGGAATAAAAAGCAACAATTTTGACTGTACTTCAATTATCGTGCCAACTATAGACTATAAAAATGTTAGTTTCAGGCAGGATAAAGCGATGTTATTTCATCCAAAAATTTTCTCTAAAAAAAATAAGGCGCTATGCGCGACAGTAAAATAGCATTAGCTAATCCATTTAAAACACTAATAATTATTAATCTCAAAAATAAGAATACTTGACATGATTCAATCGGGAGTTCTGTAGATAGATGTTTTATCCCGGATATAATCTCAGGGGAAAGGTAGATATATGCATGAT
>JAFGIC010000002.1 GCA_016929815.1 Deltaproteobacteria bacterium | reverse complement strand
GCGCCGCAGTAAAAACACGGGGGGTTTTCACCCTGGACCAGTGAATTCTGGTACAGAAAGAGGTACTGTTCATCCCTTTCAAGGCTGTCTGAAGCTATCTTAAAATATTGCTGCCGGGGATCGGCGTTATTAGCCTGGACCAATGAAAATTTATTGTTATCAATCTTAATGAATTTCAAGGCGCTGGAGGAGATGTGTATCTCTCCAGGTTCAATAAATTTCCAATTCAGTGAAAGATCGCTCAGATGCAGCCTTCCGGCTCTCAGGTACGGCCCGGAATCGATGATTACCTGAAAAGGAAGGAATAATGTCGCGTCCTGTCCAAGATTAGTTTTCAGATGGTTAATGATTTTTTTAGCAATAACCATGGCGCCGGGCACATCCTTTACAATAAGACATATGGATTTATCCTGCAGGATATCTTCTTTAATAATCTTATCCTTAGGCCATATGCTCGCTCTGGTAAAGAGCATGTTTTCCCATGTATTGGAAAAATGTTTTTCACCGAGATTCCAGTTTGGCTTGAGGTAGAGAAGGGTGCTTGATATGGACTCAAAGTCTATGGACTCGTTCCATATTACATTATAGATTGTGAGATCATTCAGGACACTTTTCTGCTCAGGGGTAAGATCTATCCGTTGGTAACTTGTTAAGGGTATGTCCTTTACATTTGAGTGGACTTCCTGGGAGATTACAATCTGATCGCTGCCCGCATAAGGGAGAAATTTGGCAGCCATGTTAACTACATCGCCGAAGATATCCTTGTCCTCGATTATGCCTTCCCCGTAATGAACGCATAACCTTATGTGTATGTGTTCATTATCAGGCCTTATCTTATTATAATCTTTGAATTTCTGCTGTATTTTGATGGCGGATTTAAATGCATCCATGGGATCAAGGAAATAGGCCATAACGGAATCGCCAAGAAGTTTAACCACGGCCCCGCCGAATTCAGCAATCAGGGGCGATGCCATGTCCTGATGCAGGCGTAGCATAGATCTACCGGAAACATTTCCATGTTTCTTAAAGAAGCTGGATGATCCGACAATGTCCGTAAACAGCACGGAAAAGTTTTTTATTGTTTGGCTCTTCATGGTCGTTTAAAATAACAAATTGATTATATTATATTTTATCTGCCTGTAATTACGGCACATTTCACGGAACATTAGTTCACACTGTAACATCGACATCAATTGCACAAAACTTTACATAATGTCTGTTTTTTTAGGGCAGGTGAATGAGAATTAATGCAACGTTTTTCATAAATATTCGATAATATCCGGTTAAGAGCTTGCACAGGATCATGCCTCACATCGCCGGCCTTTATGATCTGCAAGGTCCTATTAAGAGGTTTTAAGGAAACTGAGACCTTGTCCGTTTATGATTGTCTGTCCCTGTAGTCACTGTAACCGAATTTCTTTACCAATTTAAGTTTTCCCTTATTATCAATAACCATAATGGAAGGAAGTCCGATGCCGTTGAAGGTTGTGTTTTTTACTATGGAGTAGAGGGCCATGTCGGTAAAGACAAGCCTGTTGCCGCGCATGAGGGGCCTGTCAAAGGAATAATCGCCGATAACATCTCCTGAAAGGCAGCTCGGTCCGGCGATACGATATGTGTATTTCTTTTTCTTCGGAAGATATGAGCGCATGATATGAGGCCTGTAGGGCATGAGAAGTACATCAGGCATATGCGTCTCAGCGGATGTGTCCACTATGGCTGTCTCGATTTTATTCCATACAATATCCAGGACAGAAGAGACCAGCACCCCAGCGTTAAGGACGCTTGCCTCGCCGGGCTCCAGATACACCTGCACTCCGTATTTTTTCATGAAGACATTAATCAGCCTTATGAGCCTCTCCAGATTATAATCGTCACGGGTTAAGTGGTGGCCGCCGCCGAAATTGATCCACTTGAGCCCCCTGATGTATGGACCGTAAAGCCTCTCAAAGGATCTAAGTACCCTCTCTAGCACATCCGAGTTCTGCTCGCACATGGCATGAAAGTGCAGACCGTCCACCAATGCCATATGTTTCGGGAACTCCGATTTGAAAATCTCATGCACTATCCCCAGCCTTGAACCGGGGGTGCATGGGTTGTACATCTCCACTGCAACCTCGGCATGTCCGGGGTTTACCCTCAGACCCACTTGAATGCCTTTCTTTATTGCCTTTTCCCCATACCTCTCAAGCTGGTAAAAGGAATTGAAGATTATGTGGTCAGAGTGCTTTAGTATCTTCCCTATTTCATGATCGCTGTAGGCGGCGCCGAAGGTGTGCACCTCTTTTTTGAATTCCTCACGGCCCAGCCTTGCCTCATTAAGTCCGCTGGCGCATATCCCGTCGAGATATTTTCTCATCACGGGAAAGGTAGCAAAAGCGGCATAGGCCTTCAGGGCGTGGAGTATTTTGCAGCCGGTTCGGTCCTTTACATACCTCAGGATTCGCATATTCTCTTCCAGGAGGGTCTCGTCTATAAGATAGAAGGGAGTTCGCACTAAGGATGAGGCGATTTCAAGAAAACGTTTATCAGCGTCAGAGGAGGATTGTTTTTTAGATCTTTTAATGAGGCCGGTAAGGTCTCTGAGGCCTTTATTGTCAAGACCGGCGAGGACCTTTTTACGGACCCCATCAGGCAGGGCATGATAGGCGGTTGCAGCGCCTGGGTCCTTTATGGAGATTGCCCTGATAGTATCTTTTATTCTGTCGGAGGTCATAGGGAACCTTTATAAAACAGCGCTAGGGCAGGGGATCATGCTCTACTACCTGCCATGGGAGGCCGTATTTGTTTAGGGCATCCATGAATCTGTCGGGATCAAGTTGTTCCATGTTGAATACGCCGCTCCCCTGCCATGCCCCGGTTATAACCATCATGGCCCCGATCATTGCGGGAACTCCTGTTGTATAGGCAATCGCCTGGGTGCCTGTCTCCTTGAATGACTCTTCATGGTCGCAGACATTGTAGATATAGCGGGTGATTGTCTTACCATCCTTTTTGCCGGTAATTATATTCCCTATGACCGTCTTTCCTGTATATTTGGTTCCAAGTGAGGCAGGCTCAGGAAGAAGGGCCTTTAGAAATTTTACCGGGACAACCTTGCATCCATCGTAGTCAACCTCGTCTATGCGTGTCATTCCGACATTTTTGAGAACCTTCAGGTGTGTGAGATAATTATCGGAAAAGGTCATCCAGAACCTGGCCCGCTTTAATCCTTTTATATTCAGGACAAGGGATTCCAGTTCCTCGTGGTAGAGCAGATAACTGTCCCTTGGACCTGCAGCGGGATAATCAAAGCTGAAGTGTATGCTGCCCTCATCAATGATCGCTGGCGTTTCAACCCATTTCCCTTTATTCCAGTGGCGCACAACCTGTGAAACCTCCCGGATATTGATCTCAGGGTTGAAATTGGTTGCAAAGGCATGTCCATGGGACCCGGCATTACAGTCAAGTATATCCAGGTAATTTATCTCATCGAACAGGTGCTTGTCGGCGTAGGCTGTGAAGATGTTTGTAACCCCCGGGTCAAATCCCGAACCGAGCACAGCCATGATCCCCTTTTCCTTAAACCTCTCCTGATAGGCCCACTGCCAGCTGTATTCAAAGTGTGCTTTTTCGGGGGGCTCATAGTTGGCAGTGTCTATGTAATGGACCCCGGTCTCAAGACATGCGTCCATGATATGCAGGTCCTGATAGGGAAGGGCAAGGTTAAGGACAGCATAGGGCTGAAATTTTTCGATAAGGGATATAAGTTCCCGGACGTTGTCTGCATTGACCCCGGCTGTCCGTATGTCGCGCCCATACCTTAAACCGATATCCCGGCTGATTGCCTCACATTTGGACAGGGTCCTGCTCGCGACCATGATCTCCCTGAATACATCCGAGACCTGCGCGCACTTGTGTGCTGCCACTGTGGCAACACCCCCAGCGCCTATTATCATTATTCTCCCATGGTCCTTTATCCTATCCATGATAATCTCCTGCATAGATATAACTTAAAAGGGTGAAAACAAGCTTTGCAGCAAGGAAATCAGGGGCCTTATTTTCCGAGGGACAAAGCTCGACCACGTCAAAGCCGACAATGCGTTTTGATATTGAGACGGCGCGCAGGAGCTTAAGAACCTGGTACCAGCCCAGACCGCCGGGCTCAGGGGTCCCTGTTGACGGCATTATCCCGGGGTCAAATACATCAAGATCAATAGTGATGTAAACCGTATCTGTAAGAAGCTCTACAGCGGAGTCTATCCATTTATCGGAATCATGTATCTTGTGGGCAAAAAATATCCTTTTACCGTCAATGCCCGGAAGTTCGGATGAATCCATGCTCCTTATTCCCACTGATACGATGTTACCGGTAGATTCACGTGCGCGGGCCATGACGCATGCATGATTATACCTGCTCCCCTCATATGAATCGCGGGAATCAGCATGCGCGTCAAGGTGCAGTATGCTAAGACCCTTATAATGTCCGGCAAAGGACCTGATGACGCCTATGGAAACCGAGTGTTCGCCGCCAAGGGTGACAACGAGCTTGTTTTCTTTGAGATACCGAGAGACTGCGGCGCCGGTCTTTTTTATCATTGATGAGGATGAGGCCGTTCGGACAGGATCAGCGGTAAAGACACCCTTTTCGAGAACTTTGCTATCTGTCTCAATATCGTAGAATTCAAGGTGTCGTGACGCCTCGATGAGAGCTTCCGGGCCTTTGTCCGAGCCCTTGAGCCATGTGCTTGTCCTGTCGAAGGGGACAGGAAGAATAACCACGGATGCCCGGCTGTAATCGTTATCACCGCAGGGCATTCCGCAGAAACCGGTCTGACGTTTTGTCATTTCAGTCAATTATGAATACGGCCGTTGCCAGCACTGTTGTCCAGAGCCCGTCTTTATTTCCCTCGGTGGATTGGCAGATCTGTTTTGTCTTGAATATATGACCGCTGGCCCTGTAGAACTGTTTCCGTTCATCCCACGCCTGGTTCGGGTCAAAGGGAATGCCGAGTGTTGTTGCGAGCATTGTGGCTGCAAGGTCCTCAGCATATTCACCGGAGACTGCCGCCTTCTCGCCAAAGGCGTGATGTTCGGAAATATAGCCGTAATTGCTGTGATCTGCAGGCGTTGCGATGCCTATTGAAGCGGAAACAAGACGGTTGGGTTCGTTGGTCTCATTACGCGACATTACACAGTATGTAATCTGTCCGGGCCTGAGTATCTTTGTACCTGCGGCCCTTGAAATCATTTTACAGTTGGGCGGAAATATACTCGATACATAGACAAGGTTGCATTTTTCTATGCCGGCGTTTCTTAAGGCCACCTCAAAGGATGACAGTTTGTCCTTGTGGACCCCCACTCCTTTTGTAAGAAAGACTTTTTTAGGTGTCATTTTAATCCTCCAATTCTAATAATAAAAAAAGATAACAGCCACGAAATAAACCACGGGACGGAAAGTCTGGAAGTGGAGGAGGCTGCCGTTATCTATCTGAAATTTTGAGATATATTGTGTAAATTCCGTTTTCCCCTCTCAGTGAGAAAAACAAATTTTACAGCGAAAAACTGTATATAGATTATAATGATGTGTCAAGGGAAAATTAGCAGGAAAAAGGGGCCAACATAAAAATCGGCCCCTTTTAACGGATAATCGGGTTAATTTGCCTTTTTTGAGGGCAGCCTGATTGTTGCAGCGCCTTCTCCAAAATTGCTGCCTGCCATTGTCTCAATCCACCACCCCAGCTCCACGAAAAATTCTCCGTTCAGGACATATTTGTCATAGACATAGGACCTTACTATTAGGAACTTGGAATCGCCATTCCCCTGACCCAGGGGATACAAAGGCGCTGTGACGGCTTCAGGGACTTTGGCCTCTTCAAGCCAATGATGCGCCTCGGGATTTACAGCAGGAACGACACCGCCCCTGGCTGCCATATCCCTGGAATAGAGCCCTCCCCAGCGTATGTTATAGAGCCAGCCTGAATCCCCCATCCAGTCGATGAAATGACGTATGGCATAATCACGACGCGAGAAATTCATCATTCCTCCGCCGCCCATTCCTCCACCTCCACCTTCACCTCCGGGTGCGCCGCTTGCAGGGGCGTCCCCCGAGGCGCCTGGAGCGCCGCTCAATACCGCGTCCATCTCACCCATCTCACCGAACCGGAAACCTGTCCGGGCCTCGTCCGGAACAGACAGGATATAATCTTCCTTGTTTGCCGGGCGATAGATCCCGTCCGTTCCACTCCTGACAAGTGTCTTAAAGACATCGGGGTCCATGATATATTTTTTAAGGGTCTGATTCCCGCCGAGCCCCATTCCCCATGGGACTGCAACCGCGGGATTTGATTCCACTGGGCCTTCCATAGTAATTGCGGGCTGATCCCCGATGACTACATCTTCCCAGTATAGTGGTGTTGATCCCTGGTGTT
>JAFGIC010000529.1 GCA_016929815.1 Deltaproteobacteria bacterium | reverse complement strand
TTAAGACGATCCTTTCAACAGGCTCTCCTTTATCTGTGGAAGGATTTAATTTTGTCTATAATAAAATCAAAAAGGACCTGATGCTTGCATCCATCTCCGGGGGATCGGATATCAACGGTTGTTTTGCCTTGGGAAATCCCATGGGTCCGGTATATGAAGGAGAACTCCAGTGCAGGGGGCTGGGCATGAAGGTGGAATCTTATGATGAGAAAGGAAGACCGCTATTCAATCGCAAGGGCGAACTGGTGTGTACAGCGCCTGTTCCGTCCATGCCCCTCTATTTATGGGATGACCCTGACAACCTGAAATACAGATCGGCCTATTTTAATCTGTATCCTGGTGTATGGAGGCAAAGCGATTTTATTGAGATTAATGACCACGGCGGTGTCATAATCTACGGGAGATCTGATGCCACACTGAACCCGAGGGGCGTCCGCATCGGCACAGCAGAGATTTACCGTCAGCTTGAGCGTTTTGATGAGATTGAGGACAGTGTCATAATAAGCCAGGAATGGAGGAATGACATCAGGGCCTTACTTTTTGTGAAGATGGCAAAGGGCCTTGCGCTGGATGAAAAAATGAAGGGGAATATAAAAAGTGCATTATATGAGAATGCATCTCCAAAACATGTGCCCGCCAAGATTATCTCCGTACAGGATATACCGTATACTCAGATGGAGAAAAAGGCTGAACTTGCCATAAAACAGGTCATCCAGGGACATGAGATCCTTAACAGGGACTCATTGAAAAACCCGGAGGCGTTAAATTATTTTATAGGATTAAAAGAGTTGCAGGAGGATTAAAATGCGCAGATATTTTTATTTAACATTTGTCTCTATTTCTTTCTGCATTTTATTGCTTGCAGGTGCTTCCACAAATTCAACGGCAAAGGACAGCATACGCGAGCCTGCGGTTGCCGGGTCCTTTTACCCCGACTCCGAGTCCGATCTGCGGGCCATGATAACAGGATACCTCGACAAGGCAAAGGATGATAAACCTGCCGGAGACATCATTGCCGCGGTGGCTCCGCACGCCGGTTATGTATATTCAGGCGCGGTCGCGGCCCGCACATTCAAACAGCTTAAGGATATTGATTTTGAAACTATTGTTATAATCGGCCATGATTCATTTCAGGACTGCGTGTCCTACCTTAGCCCCGATGATTATTTCAAGACACCGCTCGGGCTGATGGAGGTGGATACGGAGATGATCGACAAGATGCTTAAGTACAATAAAGGCATCAGGTCCGGCCGTTACATGCATGCCGATGACCACACGATTGAGATACAGCTCCCGTTTCTACAGGCGCTGGGCAAGAAATGTAAGATTGTCCCTGTGATGTTCGGCAATCCTACAATTGAAAATTGCCGGATCCTGGCGGACGCGATAATGGCCTCTTCAGGGAATAAAAGGGTCTTTGTGCTCTCCAGCACGGATATGTCGCATTATCCCTCCTATGAGGATGCAAACAGGGTTGATAAATCAACGCTTGAGATAATAAAGACAATGGATGTGGAGAGGATTTTCGCACACCTTAAAGACCAGGTCGTCAAAGAAGACATTTCAGGCCTCCAGACGGCCCTGTGCTCAAGGGGAGGGCTTGGCACGGCCATATTCTTTGCAAAGTCAAAGGGCGCCGACCAGGCACAGGTCCTTCACTATGCCAATTCGGGGGACGCTTCCTTTGGCGATAAGGGGAGCGTGGTCGGATACTCATCAGTCCTGTTTATAAATTCATCCGCCGAACCCAAATAGATCAGCCCCGCATTCTGATTATTTGATCTGATACCGGGTGCTGTAAATAACATCCACCTTTGAATCTCCATGAAGCTTATAGCCGTTCTCAGTTTGTTCCGGATCGGTTATCCTTACCAGATCCCCGCGTTTCAAGTTTGAAAAATCCCGATTGCCGGGACTTGTCTCCGAGGGATGCAGTGAGAGGCTGATCCGCCCATCCTTATGGCACCCGATAAATCGGATCTTCCCGTTCTTGGAGAGCATCTTATCGCTGACAATCCTGAAGAGCTGTGGATCCTTGGGAGTGGTCACAGGCTGTGTGCGGAATATAAAGTAGGTCATCTTTAATTCCTTTTTCTGAAAGCCTGCCTGTTTGATGCCGGTCTTTAAAAAGGGAGGCGGCGACCATCTTAAATCCATGTGGCACGTATCACTCTCCTTTTCCAGGGCCGGACATGCCCCTTTGAATAAACATGGCGCCTCAATATAAAGACCCTCAGACAACATCCGGTTGCGCAGCAGTAATAGATCCCTAGATGGTGACATTGATGCCGGTTCGATAAAAAGCAGCCGTCCGTCATGGGTTAATCTGGGCAGCATGGATTTGACCAGGTTTAAACGTTTTTGAATCCGGTCCGGGTCATCCTGCCAGAGCTCATTCAACACATGCTGGAACGTTATAAGATCATATTTAGGCAGCATATCCGGCAATGGCTTCCTGGGATTCCAGGTTATCGTCCGGCACTTGAGTTTTTTTTGTCTTCCCAGCTCCAGCGCCAATTTTAAGATCATAGGATTGCGGTCTGCAAAGGTGATTTTGGTGCCGCAAATATCGTCACATGCAGCCCCTATCGGTCCGGCTCCGGAACCCAACTCCAGCACAGACTCAGGTCTAATGGAATGGGCCTTAAGGATATAACGCGCCTGAACATATGAAACCGGCCAGTAGAAAAGCAGGTAAGCGCCCAGCAGGTCCGGATCTTTAAAGTAATCCCGGCCGGAAAGTATCCTCTCCCTGGTCAGGCCGTGAGAAAGCTTCTGTATCCCCCTGGACAGTCGCCGGATCTCCGATAGTGTCAGGGGGGGTTGTTTCTCCTGAGAACGGAACTGCTCGCGCCAGAGCCGGATGAGATGATGAAACCATGTTGCCAGTTCGGATTGGGCAGGAGTCATAGCCGATCTAAAGATCTCCTT